>CANCVE010000033.1 GCA_947381435.1 Chitinophagaceae bacterium | reverse complement strand
AAAAGGTACAGAATTGTAAAGGATGAATGCAGGTTAAGAAAAAACAAATATCCGTACAAGATATTTGCCATTTGTGCCGCCTTGCATAACTTTAGGGTGGAAAGAAAGCCGTTTAATTACCCTGTAATTAAACTGACATAAACTCTAATCATGGAGAAGAAAATATTCAACACATAGAAACATAGGGACATAGGAATATTAAACCTATGTTGCCTCTATCCCTATGTTCCTATGTGTTAAGAAAAAATTGTAATAAATATGCAGACTACTTTATGCTTCGATTTTGGTAATACACGCCTCAAATGTGCAGTGTTTGTAGGTGGTAATTTGCACACAGTAGAAGTACTTCCAGATGATAGCGTGCCAGCCATTGAGCACTTAATAAACTTATACAAGCCTACAAAATCTATCCTATCTTCGGTTATTAATCATAAGCCGGCAATAGAACCACTATTAGCCGATGCAACCGATTTCCATAAGCTTAGCCATGCCAGCAAACTACCTTTTACTACGCCTGTGGGCAAGCCTTCAACAATTGGGGCAGATAGGCTAGCTCTTTGTGCGGCATCGGTTTCCATATTCCCTAATCAGCATACATTGTCCATTGGTTTGGGCACATGCATTACTTACAATTTTACCAATAAATACCATGAGTTTTTGGGAGGAGGCATTTCTCCGGGCATGAACATGCGATTTAGAGCCATGCACGAGCAGACGGCCTTACTACCCATGGTGAAGGCTCAGCACAACTTTCCATTGGTGGGCTACGATACAAATACCAACTTACAAAGCGGAGTTATATTGGGAGTGAGTAAAGAAATTGACGGCATAATAGAGGCTTATAAAGAGAAATACAATAACCTACAAGTATTGATGACAGGTGGTGACATGTCGTTCTTTTTGCCACACCTTCGTAATAAACTCTTGGCAGACCCCGATTTATTGTTCAAGGGATTGTACCATATATGTCAGTGCAATTAATAGTTTAACACGCATTATTTTACTAAGACGCACTATAATGCGTCTCTACATCGTTAATTTGTAGCGTTTTTAAGCTTTCTGAATGATTCATTTTAGTTGCGATATATATACACTCAAAATAGTTGTTGTTCTAATAACTAGCCTACTGCTATTCAATAGTTGCGAGAACAGCATCGAAATGGTGAAGGCTTTAGGCGAACATAAGGTAAGCATTGAAGAGGGAAAGAATATAGAAAGTATCATGACCAATGGTGGTAAGACTTCTGCAAGATTAACCGCTCCATTAATGCTTCGTTACCAAACCGATACGCCTAAAGTAGAGTTCCCTAAATCATTGCATGTCGACTTTTACGATAGTGCTACCACTGTGGAGAGCCAGTTGTACGCTAGTTATGGTAGGTACTTGGAGAACGATAATAAAGTCTATTTGAGCGATAGTGTCATTGTTTTTAATAGAAAGAAAGATACACTTTGGTGCAAAGAATTATATTGGGATCAGGCCATGGGGGTTTATTACACTGATAAGCCAGTCATTATCAGTCAGCAGATACCCCGCCAAAAGATATACGGACAAGGCTTACGGGCAGACCAGAACTTTAAATGGTTTACCATCAATAAAATTGGCAGAATGAATACAGGCAAGAAAAGCTTTATCAATATTGCAGATAGCATTTACTAGTTATTAATTATGAGTTATAAATTATGAATTAGGATAGCAGCCATACTAACTGGACATCCTTTCTGATGCATAATAACTCATAACTCATAACTCATAACTCATAACTAAAATGAAGGGTTCCATCGGTGTTTTTGATAGTGGTTATGGCGGATTGACCGTGCTAAAGGAGATTGTGAAACAATTGCCCGATTACAGCTATTTATACCTTGGCGATAATGCCCGAGCACCCTATGGTTCACGTAGTTTCGATACCGTTCACCAGTATACTTTGCAGTGTGTGCAATGGTTTTTTAGTCAGGGATGCTCGCTTGTAATTCTCGCCTGCAATACCGCTTCTGCCAAGGCATTGCGAACTATTCAACAAAAAGATTTGCCTTCTATTGCCCCCAACAACAGGGTATTGGGGGTAATTCGTCCTACCACCGAGGTTATTGGTAGCTTTACTCACACTAACAAAGTGGGTATTGTAGGGACTACTGGTACTGTTACATCGGGTTCGTATCCTATTGAGATTGCTAAGTTCTATCCTGATATACAGGTTTTTCAGGAAGCTTGCCCTATGTGGGTTCCGCTGATTGAAAACAACGAATACAACAATCCTGGAGCGGATTATTTTGTACAGCATAACCTCCAAAACCTCTTGAATCAAAATGCCGATGTAGATACCTTGCTACTTGCCTGCACGCATTATCCGTTATTGATTGATAAGTTGCGGCAGTTTACCCCCTCTCATATCAACATTGTTTCGCAAGGAGAGATAGTAGCCAAAAGCTTGGCAGAATATCTTAATCGCCATCCTGAAATGGAGGAGAGATGTTTAAAAACAGGCTCAATAGATTTTTACACCACCGATTCCACTACCGACTTCAATAACAAGGCAACCATCTTTTGGGGTGGAGATGTGCAATCTAAACATGCAGATATTAGGTAAGAAACTCGGTATTAATGCCTCTTTAGATAAATAAACCTAACTATTTTTATTAATTCTCTTCACTGTTCACTGCTCTCTCTAAACTCACTGCTCAAGCTTCCATTCAATACTCAATGCCTTCATCTGCTCGTAAGGCATGCTTGGTTGTTCATAATGTCCTGCCAGTTTCTTTTGACGATAAGCCTCGTAAATACTTACGGCACAAGCCACTGAAATATTGAGACTTTGCACCATGCCCACTTGAGGAATGATGAAATTGCCATCGGCCAATTCCCTTGCTTTTTCACTAACACCATCACCTTCATTACCAAACACAAGTGCAACGCTTTGTGTAAAATCTATACTATATAGGTCCATCGCATCCGATGATAAATGGGTAGTTAATATTACCGAGAAACGTTTGCGCAGTTCTGTAAAGCATTCTTCCACGGTAGCAAACTGGTGAACGGTAATCCATTTGGATGTACTACCTCCGCTTTTATAACCTAGTTTCCTGATGGGTTTGCCCGAATTTATTATATAGATATCCTGCACCCCCACAGCATCGGCAGTGCGCATAACGGCTGTAATATTTCGAGGATCTTGAACATCTTCAAATACGATGGTCAGGTTAGTTTGCCTTTTATTCAATACGGTCTGTACCTTATTTCTTCTTTCTTCTGTCATATTATTTGTATTGCCGTTAACCGATTACCGTCAACCGTTAACGGTAATCGGTTGACGGTAATCTAACACTATCCTTCAAAAAACGTAGCCACTATTCCTAATCCTGTTTTTCCTTGTATGGACACTTTGCCTGCATCATAAATTAATCCTTTTGCTAAATCTTGTGTTTGCAATAAAGGGCCGTCCATATCTACATAATCTAGTTGTGGTAAAAAGTTGGCAATGGCAGCCGAGCCAATACTTGTTTCATTCATGCAGCCCATCATTACTTTAAGGTTTAGCTCCCGTGCTTTTGTAATCATTCTTTGAGCAGGCGTAATGCCACTGCATTTAGTAATTTTGATGTTGATGCCATGAAAGTAGCCACTACACTTTTCTACATCATGCTCCGATACGCAGCTTTCGTCTGCAAACAAAGGCAATACTGATTGATTGTACAACACTTTCATTCCTTCCCAATTATCTTTAGCCAAAGGTTGTTCTACTAGTTCTACACCTAGTTCCTTCAATAGAGGAATCTTTGTCAGTGCTTCCTCCAACGTCCAAGCGGCATTGGCATCTACCCTAAATGTGGCATCTGTGTGTTTACGCAATTCTGTTATGATGGCAATATCATCAGGTGTTCCCACTTTTATTTTATAAATAGGCCAAGGATGTGCCAGCATCTTTTCCACCATCTTATCAATGGTATCTAGTCCGATGGTATAGTCTGTAAGTGGTGCATTTTCCCATTTGGTATCCCATAATTCGTAGAGCAGTTTGCCTTTCATTTGTCCAAACAAATCCCAACAGGCCATATCCAAGGCACTTACCAAAAAAGGATTATGCGGAATAAGGTGATGTAAGTAATGCCAATAGCGGCCGGGATCGTCTGTTAGAGCAAACTTCTCAATGAATTTTTGCTTCTTTTCTATATCGTCAATCATATCCTCCACCGAAATATTGTAGTATGTGATAGCAGGTGCTTCGCCAAAACCTACATAATTACCCAATTGTAATGCCACAACCAAAGTAGGCTGATGGGTTTTAGTCCGCCCACCAGAAATGGTAAACGGGTATTGAAAAGGCAATTCTTTTTTCCAGTAATAGAGAGTCATAGTTGCAAAATTGGGTTGCAAGATACAAGTTGCAGGAAAGTAGTTTTAAAATAACCGCAAAGAACACTAAGCATTTACGCAAAGAAGGCACAAAGATTCTTTTGGTTTCTTTGAGAGCTTAGAAGTGAAGAGTAGTAAACTTAGGTTTATATTCAATTAGTTTTTAGCTAAAAGCTAAATCTAATCAAAGTATATCTTTTGTGTTTCTCTGCGGTATGCCTTCGTGTTCTTTGCGGTTAATTTTTTATCAACTAATAAAATCCTTCTCTTTTACTTTGCAGCCAATATGAGCAATCACGAACAATATCCCTTAAGGGGCAAAGGCATCACCATCCTTGCAATAGAATCTTCTTGCGATGATACAAGTGTGGCGGTATGTAAGGATGGCGTTATCCTTTCTAACATTATTGCAGGGCAAAAAGTGCATGAAAAGTATGGTGGTGTAGTACCAGAATTGGCTAGTAGGGCGCACATGCAAAACATTGTTCCTACGGTGCAAGCGGCTTTGGATGCTGCAAATACCACAATGGATAAATTGGATGCCATTGCTTTTACACAATCTCCCGGATTGATCGGTAGCCTTTTGGTAGGGGTGCAATTTGCAAAGAGTGTGGCACTAGCATTGGATAAACCTCTAATTGCCGTGCATCACATGCAAGCTCATGTATTGGCAAACCTGATTGATACAGACAATAAACCCGACTTTCCTTTTCTGTGCCTTACCGTTAGTGGTGGGCATACCCAAATTGTGTTGGCTAAAAGTCCGTTGGAACTGGAAGTTATTGGCGAAACAATAGATGATGCCGCAGGAGAGGCTTTTGATAAATGTGCCAAAATAATGGGCATACCTTACCCCGGTGGACCATTGATAGATAAATATGCCAAAGAAGGTAATCCATTGGCGTTTAAGTTTGCCGAGCCTCAGATGCCGGAACTTAACTTTAGCTTCAGCGGATTAAAAACCTCAGTCTTGTATTTCCTTCAGAAGCAAGAACCAGGATTTATCGAAGCCAATCAGGCCGATTTATGTGCTTCTATACAATATACTATCATCAATATATTACTCAAAAAGCTAAAGAAGGCTGTACAGCAAACAGGCATTAAGAATGTTTGCATTGCCGGTGGCGTGAGTGCCAATAGTGGTTTGCGCACCGGACTAACCGAGATGGGTAAAAAGCATGGTTGGAAAACATTTATCCCTGCTTTTCAATTCTGCACAGACAACGCGGGCATGATAGCCATTACTGCCCACTACAAATATTTGGCTGGACAGTTTGCAGGTTTGGAGGCGAGTCCGAGTGCAAGGGCGGAGTGGTAACAGTGAAAAGTTAGCAGTAAGGAGTAAACAGTTATGAGTTTATTTTCAATTTTAATTCGTTAGTTTCTGCCATTTCCTCAGCTAAGGGAATGATAAAACCAAGCAAGGAAATGTTAGAACCAAGTGAGGAAATGATAGAACCAAGCAAGGGAATGTTGAAACCAAGCAAGGGAATGTTAGAACCAAGCAAGGGAATCTTAAAACCAAGTGAGGAAATGTTAGAACCAAGTGAGGAAATCTTAAAACCAAGTGAGGAAATGTTAGAACCAAGTGAGGGAATCTTCTTCCTAGCTGCGTAAATGACCCAAATCTGCAATATTTAATTGCTTTAAAACTGATAGAAAGCACAGTAAGTTGTAACCAACGAAATCTCTTGTCGCTACTCACTAACATCTAACCGCTAACAACTTAACACTCACCACTAATCCCTAAACATTAATCATTAAACATTCTATTTTGCCATTAAACCACTATATCTTCATTCTTTTGCTTAAAGTAGGCAATTTGCACTCAAATTAATTACAACAACACAAAATTTAAAGCTCATGAAAAAGTATTTTTACTTTACATCCATGCTATTATCCTTGCTGGTAACACAAGGTTTTGCGCAATCAAAAAAGACAGTAACGGGAATCGTCCAAGATAACAAAGGCAAGGGATTGGCAGGCGTGTCTGTATCTCTATTAAAGGCAAAAGATAGTAGCCTAATAAAAGTAGGTGTATCTGAAAACGATGGTCATTTCGAAATAACCACCAATGCACTTGGTAAGTTTTTATTGAGTTATAATGCATTGGGATTTGCTAAAAAATATTCTCCTGTGTTCGATTTAACGGCACAAGATAATTATCAGGCAACCATAGTTTCATTAGTTGTAGCAACTGGCAAACTGGAAGAAGTAACCGTAACGAGTACCCGCAAACCAATGATTGAGGTAAAAGCCGATAAGATGGTGTTTAATGTGGAAAGCAGTATTAATGCAACTGGTAGCGATGGTATGGAATTATTACAAAAAAGCCCAGGCATTCAGGTTGATAATAACGACAACATCAGCATGAAAGGCAAGAATGGCGTTAAAATATATGTAGATGGCAAAAAGATGGAGCTAGATACTAAAGATTTGGCGGCTTATCTGCGCAGCATCAGCAGTAATGACATTGAAGCTATCGAGATGATTAGTAACCCAAGTGCAAAATATGATGCAAGTGGCAATGCAGGTATCATCAATATCAGGCTAAAAAAGAACAAGAAATTTGGTACTAATGGCTCTACTAGTATTGGTTTTGTGCAAGGGATTACCCCAAAAGGAAATGCTTCTGTAAACTTGAATTATCGTGATAAAAAGGTTAACCTCTTTGGAAATGTGGGTGGTAGCTTTGGTAAACATAATAACACGCTAGATCTTTACAGAACCCAAAAAGACAGCATTTACGATCAGCATAGCATCAATGCAAACGATAATACCAGTGTAAATATTAAAGCTGGTGCCGATTATTTTATTGATAGTAAAAATACACTTGGTGTAATGGCAAGGTATGGATACGATAAAACTAGGTTTACCAGTACTACAAACACTATCATCTACGCAGGTAAAGCATCGGTAGATAGCTTTGTAAAAAAACTAATTGCCTCCAATAATGTACCCGGTCACAGAGAAAACACGGACATAAACTTAAACTACCGTTTTGCAGATACTAGTGGTACAGAAGTAAATGCCGATGCTGATTATGGCTCTTTCAAAGGAACAGGCGCAAGTACTCAACCTAATAATTATTACAGAAAAGACAATAGCTTACTTAGTACTTATATTTATGGAAATAGTACGCCAACTAATATTGACATATATACAGCTAAAGTAGATGCCGAAAAGAACTTCTTTAAAGGTAAGCTTGGCTTTGGTGCTAAATATTCTAATGTAAAAACTGACAATACCTTCGATTTCTTCAAGATTAATCCAACAACTAACATAAAAACTAAAGACCCAAGTAAGAGTAATAGTTTCTCTTACACCGAAGAAGTCGCTGCCGCTTACATTAATTACAATCGTCAATTGAGTGCGAAATGGAGTATTCAAACAGGTTTACGTTTAGAAAGAACACATAGTATTGGAAAGCTAAATAGGGCAGACGGGGTAGTGCAGTCTGATAATGTGGTAGATACCAATTACCTAAACTTGTTTCCGAGTGCAGCCCTAACATGGAATGTAAATAAGAAACATTCGCTAAACCTTACATATAGCCGCAGAATAGACAGACCTTCTTACCAAGATTTGAATCCATTCGAAAACAAATTGGATGAGTTAACGTACGAAAAAGGTAATGCTTTCTTGAAGCCACAGTATACCGATAACTTAGAGTTAACGCACACCTTAATGGGTTTTTTAAATACCACTGTTGGCTATAGTTATGTAACTAATTACGCTACACAGATTACCGATACCATTGGCAATGCAACCTATGTGCAGCAGCAAAACTTGGCCATACAACAAATGATGACCTTAAGCATAGGATCTCCGTTGCCAATTAAAAAATGGTGGAATGGCTATGCCAACCTATGGTACAACTATCAAATATTTGATGGGCATATAAACCAAAAGAGTGTGCACACCGAAATACCAATGTATGGGGCTTATTTGCAAAATACCTTTACGCTAGGGCATGATTATTCCGCCGAAATGAGTGGTTGGTATAATGGGCCAAGCGTTTGGGGAGCAACTTGGATGACAAAGCCACAAGGAGGTTTAGATTTGGGAATACAAAAACAATTCTGGGATAAAAAGGCTTCACTAAAGTTAAGTGCTACAGACATTTTCTTTACCGCACCATGGAAAGCAAACAGCAACTTTGGCGGACTTAAAATAGATGCTGGTGGAAGTTGGGAAAGCCAAACTCTACGTTTAAACTTTACCTACAGATTTGGTAATAGCCAAGTAAAAGCCTCCCGCCAAAGAGAGTCAGGATTAGAAAGTGAAAGCAAAAGGATAAAAGGAGGAAACTAATTATTAGTTTTTGGTGGTTAGTTATTAGGTTAGGCGATGGTGTAGGGTAGAAGTCAAATAATTTTCTTCTCCATACACCATCGCTTCTTTTTGTCCTCCCTTCTTTGCGTAAATACTTAGCCTACTTTGCGGTTAATAATTCATTCCAAGCATTCAAATCAATATAATCAATAAATTGCAGCATGACAATAGGTATTACAGACTCAAAGAAATATGAAGACTACAGGCAATGGATAGCCAATGCAGGCACCAACATTACTATTCAATGTCTATCTTATAAATTGGATAATCTTGATTTAGTTGCTTCTTGCGATGGTATCATCCTCACTGGAGGCCACGATGTACATCCTGCCTTGTACAATAAACCTAACTATTTAGATGTATTAGATGCAGATCAGATTGATGAAGAAAGAGATGCATTCGAGATGAGTGTAATAGCCGCCGCCATCAGTATGGGTAAACCTATTTTAGGCATTTGTCGTGGGTTACAGATTGCCAATGTATACTTTGGAGGCACATTGATAGTAGATATTCCTACCATTATAGGCAGTAATAAACACGGTAAAATAGAGGGGCAAGACCAACGCCATGACATATCAATTATCTCGGGAAGCCTTATTAGCGCCATTACAAACCAACATATAGGAACAGTAAACTCTGCCCATCATCAATCTGCCGATACAATAGGAGAGGAGCTTCGTGCCACCGCCTTTTCCGATAATAATATTGTAGAAGCCCTCGAATACAAGCAACCCGAAGGAAAGACTTGGCTATTACTAGTTCAGTGGCATCCAGAACGAATAAGTAATGATGAATCTTTTTCTTTATCAATTAGGAAAGCCTTTCTGACAGCATGTAAGGATTCTTCTATGTAAATTATTGATTGTACCACAGTGTTAAAATCGCAAAAACCAAAATATTACCAAAACGGTTTATAGTAATTGGTCAACATTTTACTGTAATTGATCTACAGAAAGGTATAAGTTGGCTACTAAGTGGTATAGAAGTCCAACTGTTTAGTATTAATGGGTTACTAGGATGTATAACAGCGATACTTTTTAGTATTACTCCGCTACTTTTAGGTATAATTCGGCTACTGAGAGGTGTAAATCGGTTACTTTTTAATATAATTCCACTACTGTTTGCTATAAATGCATTACTCTTTTATATAAATAGAATGCTAGGTTGTGTAAATCGGTTACAATAACTTGTAAATCCGTTACAGTAAGGCATAAAAAGGTTAAGACGAAATATTATTTAGGTTAACAAAGAAATATTTTACTCAAAAGACGCCAAGTTTTACTTAAAATATGCATCTTACTCAGCCCAGTCACCTTTTTTAAACCCCAAATTACTAAATAGGCTCGTCACGAAAGTTTCAAACACAATAAAGACAAATTGTTGAGCAGATTTTTTTGACTGAAGACATAATATATTACGTTGAAGCCAAATAAATCAAGTAAAAGCTTGTGTTTGCAGTAGTGTTAATTATAGTAGATTCCTATTGAGTAATCTGTGTTTATTGTTACCAGTCAGGTGTAAAGGCGCACATTAATGCGTCTTAAAAGCGAAAAAACTAGTATGTCGCTACCCTAAAAACTTTTATCTACTTTAATAGCTTTGTATCAATAAATCACTTTTCTTTACAACATGGTTAAAGATCTATCTTTTTTATATTTCAAAAATGTAGGCTATTTTTCAATTCTTTGCTCTAAGCCAGAATCAACTATACTAAAGTACAAGATATATAAATGAAGAACGAAGCTCATGCAAGAATTAAAATAAACCAACTGCTTACCGAAGCAGGATGGCGATTCTTTGATGATGAAAAAGGTAAGGCAAACATTCTTCTAGAAAATCATGTAAAAATCACCCAATCAGAAATTGATGATTGGGGCAATGACTACGAAAAAACAAAACACGGTTCTCTAGACTTTTTACTCGTCGATAGCAACAATAAACCCATCTGTGTATTGGAAGCCAAAAAGGAAAGTCTTCACCCTTTGGTAGCCAAGGAACAGGCAAGAAAATATGCCAAAACTGTCGGCGCGCAATATGTAATCCTTTCTAATGGTATTGTTCATTTCTTTTGGGATACAGCCAAGGGGAATCCGAAACCTATTTTCAAATTCCCTTCTCCCGACGAAATTGGTGCTATCAAAGCTTTTAATCCTGATAGAGTTTCATTGGTTAATGAATCCGTTTCCTCCGATTATATCGTTACGGTTCAAATGCCTGATTATGCGCAAAAACCAGGATGGAATGGAAGCACAGAAACTAGTAAAGACTTTATTTGGACTAACGGACTTCGATTTCTGCGGCATTATCAATTAAAGGCCATTCAAGAACTGCAGAAAGCAGTTGCAGCAGGCAAAGACCGTTTCTTGTTCGAAATGGCAACGGGCACAGGAAAAACGTTGACTTCAGCGGCTGTTATCCGATTATTTCTGCGAACACAAAATGCAAGAAGAGTATTGTTCTTGGTTGATAGACTAGAACTGGAAGACCAAGCATGGAAAGCTTTTAAGGATTATCTAAAGCCCGATTACACTACCTATATCTATAAGGAACGTAAAAGCGATTGGCGTAAGGCAGACATTGTGGTAACCACTATCCAATCCTTATTATACTACGATAAGTATCGGTACGAATTTTCTCCTACTGATTTTGATTTAATTATCTCTGATGAATCCCATCGTTCCATTTCTGGTAACGCGAGGGCGGTCTTCGAATATTTTTCTGGTTACAAATTAGGCTTAACGGCTACCCCGAAAGATTATCTGAAAGGTGTTGACCCAGACAAAGAAAACACCAACGACCCAAGAGAGATTGAAAGAAGGATGCTGCGAGATACCTACGCCACTTTTGGGTGCGAAGGTGGAGAGCCTACATTTAGGTATTCATTGCTAGATGGTGTTCAGGATGGCTTTCTAAAAAATCCATTTACCATCGATGCCCGCACTGAAATTACCACCCAGCTTCTTTCCGATAAGGGTTATGCGGTGGTTGTTCCTACTACAAAAGGAGAAGAAACGGAAACCTTTGTTTCCCGTGATTTTGAAAAGAAATTCTTCTCTGAGAAGACAAACAGAATTTTCTGTCAAACTTTCTTGGATAAAGCCCTGCTCGATCCCATAACCCACGAAATAGGAAAGACCATAATTTTTGCGGTTAGCCAGAATCATGCAAGAAAAATAACAGAACTATTAAACGAAATAGCCGAACTGAGGTATCCTAATAAATACAACTCAGACTTTGCCGTTCAGGTAACATCGCAGGTGGGGGATGCACAACAAATGACCATCAACTTTGCCAATAATAACCTTAGCGGTAAAACCAATTGGTTAGAAGGGTATAAATCCAGCAAGACAAGGGTTTGTGTTACGGTGGGCATGATGACTACAGGCTATGATTGCCCCGACTTATTGAATATCTGTATGATGCGCCCAATATTTAGCCCATCCGATTTTGTACAGATAAAAGGAAGAGGAACCAGAAAGCATACGTTTGAGTTTAAACATAAAAACGAGCTGAACGAGGAAGAACTGATACAACACGAAAAGGAACATTTTAAACTATTCGACTTCTTTGCCAATTGCGAATATTTTGAAGAGAAGTTTAATTATGATGAGAAGCTGAAGCTAACCGACCCCAAAAAAGCCAGTGCAAAAGGTGGAAGTAGCGAGGTAGATATTGATAAATATACAAGTACCATCCCCGACCCTCTACTAACAGTAAACGAAAGACAAGTAGGGGCAGAAGGGATGCGCATTGATAGGGAATTGTTTAAAAAGTTTGAAGACCGCATTAGCATGGATGACATCATAAAGAAAAATGTGGAACTAGGAAATTGGGAACATATCATCACCCACATACAACAGGAAATTTTTGATAAGTCGGATGAATATTTCAATTTAGAAAAACTGCGTAAAGCTGCTCTAATCGACCGGAAGATTTCCATACGAGAAATGGTGGAGAAGATATTTGGCATCATCCCCAAGTTCAAATCCAAAGATGAATTGTTGGATGAGGAATTTGATAAGTTCATTTCCATCTATCCTCCCGATGAAGAGGTGAATTTGCGTGTTCTGAAACATTTTTTTAAGGCATATATTGTAGATCAGGATATTCGCCAAATTATTGCCAACAAAGACTTTAATGCCCTGCAAACCAATCCAACCCTTACCATTGCAGAGTTTAGGCAGGTAGCCCCAAAATATAGAGAGGTAATACCTGTGTATATAAAAGATTACATTAATCTGGATAGGTTTGCTGCGTAGAGACGGATGTTAATCCGTCTTATTTGGTACCGCTACGTTAACCCTATAAGGGGCTTCAAGCCCTTATAGTGGTTTTGTTCAAGGGGAGGCGTTTCGCATTAACTCCTATAAGGGCTTCGCTTTAACCCTATAAGGGGCTTCAAGCCCTTATAGGGTTTTGGTTGCGAGTTCCTTATAGGGTTTGGTTCAGTGGTTTCGTTTCGCATTAACCCTATAAGGGCTTCAAGCCCCTTATAGGGTTTGGCAATTTAAAATAGATAAACACATTATGTTAGATACGCAAACGAAGAAAAGAATAGATGATTGCCGCGATATACTAGTAGGAAAATTGCCCGACCCTAAAGCGCAGATTGAACAAATAACCATTGGCTTAATTTATAAGTTTATGGACGATATGGACAAAGAAGCCGTTGAATTGGGCGGACAAGCCAAATTCTTTTCAGACTATACCATCCCCGACCCTGAATTTCCTAACGACCGCACCAAGGATAAAGTAATAGAATTTAAAAAGTACGCTTGGGATAACCTGATCAATCCTAAAGTTTCGGCAACGGAGATGCTAACCTTGTATTCCGAAGCAATAGTAGGGATGGATAAAAACCCCAATATCCCACAACTGTTCCGTGATATTTTCAAAAATGCCTACCTGCCTTATCGCGACCCAGAAACACTAAAGATGTTTCTGAAAACCATCAGTGAGTTCGTATATACCCATAGCGAAAAGCTAGGCGATGCCTTCGAGTACCTGCTTTCTGTAATGGGGTCACAAGGCGATGCCGGGCAATTTCGCACACCGAGGCATATCATAGATTTTTTGGTGGCAATAGTAAACCCATCAAAAAATGATACCATACTAGACCCTGCCTGCGGAACGGCGGGCTTCCTCATTTCTGCCTTCAAGCACATCAAAGAAAAAAACAATGATAACCTTACCCCCGATGAACGCAAGAGGCTCATCAAAAATTTTGTAGGTTACGATATATCGCCCGATATGGTGCGGTTAAGTTTGGTAAACCTATACCTGCATGGCTTTGCCGCCCCACACATCTACGAATATGATACCCTCAGCAGCGAAGAACGCTGGAACGAAACCTACGATGTGGTACTTGCCAATCCACCGTTTATGAGTCCTAAGGGAGGCATTCGTCCACACAAAAAGTTCAGCATTGGCAGTAACCGTAGTGAAGTGTTGTTTGTAGATTATATAGCCGAACACCTAAACCCAAAAGGCAGGGCAGGCATAATAGTACCCGAAGGCATAATCTTTCAGAGTGGTTCTGCCTACAAAGACCTACGCAAAATGCTGGTAGACACTAGTTTGTATGCTGTGGTAAGTTTACCTGCGGGAGTTTTCAATCCCTATAGTGGCGTAAAGACCTCTATGCTGTTGATGGACAAACAAGTGGCAAAACTGAGGAACGAAGTACTATTTGTGAAGATAGATAACGACGGCTACAACCTAGGCGCACAACGCAATGCCGTAAAAGGCAGCCAACTAGAAGAAGCCATTGAATTAATACATCATTTTGCCCTTACGGGAGAAGTAAAAGAAACCATGATTGCCCACGCTGTTAATAAAACAGAACTTGCAAAGAATGGAGATTATAATTTGAGTGGAGAGAGATATAAAACTACAGGCGTAGTCTCGAACGTTTATCCATCTGTAAAGTTAGGAGATGTTTGTAAAGTAATTAACGGTAAAGCTTATAAACAAGAGGAGCTGTTAGATTCTGGTAAATACCCAGTTTTAAGAGTTGGAAATTTCTTTTCAAATAGAGGTTGGTACTATTCTGATTTAGAATTGGAGGAGGATAAGTATTGTATAGCAGGGGATTTATTATATGCTTGGTCTGCTTCTTTTGGTCCTAAAATATGGGTTGGTGAGAAGTGCATTTACCATTACCACATTTGGAAGATGATCCCAGATGAGGACATTATTAATAAACATTTCCTTTTTCATGTTTTAAATAGGGAAACAGAAGCTATTAAAATTGAAGGTGGACGTGGTATTGCAATGATGCATATTACAAAAGGAGGAATTGAAGAAAGAGAAATCCCCCTACCGCCCCTATCCATTCAAGAAGAAATAGTTGCGGAAATAGAGGGGTATCAAAAAATAATAGATGGTGCCAAAGCAGTTGTAGAAAACTATAAACCCAAAATAGATATTGATTCCGAGTGGAAAATGGTGGAGTTGGTGGAGGCACCATTTGAAATTATTGACGGAGATAGAGGAAGTAACTATCCAAATGGTGATGATTTCTCTTCAGAAGGATATTGCTTATTTCTCAGTACAAAGAATGTTAGGGAAAACGGATTTCGCTTTGATGATTTAATGTTTATTACCAAAGAGAAGGATGAATTACTGAGAAAAGGTAAATTAAAAAGAGAAGATGTTTTATTAACCACAAGAGGTACAGTAGGTAATACTGCCTATTACAACGATACAGTTTCTTACGATCACATAAGAATCAACTCAGGTATGCTTATATTCAGACCGGACAATTCTGTTCTCCTTTCTAATTATCTTTTCTATTTCTTTCAATCTGAGAATTGTCAAGCACAGTTTAAGCGTGTTATTTCAGGTGCGGCACAACCACAACTTCCTATCAGAAGCTTAAACTCTTTATTAATGCCTCTTCCTCCAATAGAAATCCAAACCCAAATAGTTGCCCAAATAGAAAAAGAGCAATCCTTGGTAAATGCCAACAAACAACTAATAGCAATTTTTGAACAGAAGATAAAAGATAGGATAGCAAAAGTGTGGGGGGATGGTTCCACACAACCCTTATAGGGCTCCAAGCCCCTATAAGGGTTTTATACGCCCCTATAAGGGTTAAATAATCAGTTTATATAAACTAAACGATACCTTCACCAGCAAAAATTATATGTACACGCCTGCCAATACAGATACTTTTGAACCAGAAGGATACTATCACTTATTCAATCATGCTATTGGCGATGAAAATCTATTCCGAAACAATGCAAACTACCAATACTTTCTAACCAAGTTTGGTCAATACATAAGTCCTGTTTGTAAAGTATATGCTTATTGTTTAATGCCAAATCATTTCCATTTTCTTATTCAGATCAGAGATGAAGCAACAATAGAAAAATTTTACATGGATAAATTCCCAACTTCTATCAATCCAAGCAAAGATTACAGTAAGATAGTGATGCAACAATTTAGCAATATGCTCAATGGATATGCACAGGCATACAATAAGATGTTCGACAGAAAAGGGGCATTGTTTATTGACTATCTACGAAGAAAACAAGTAACCGATGATACCTATTTTATCAGATTGGTTCATTATATCCATAATAATCCTGTACATCATAACTTCAGTTCGTCAATAGAAGACTGGATATATTCATCATATCAAACCATGCTATCAGAAAAAGCTACCAGCATAGAAAGGGAAAGTGTATTAGAATGGTACGGTGGAGTTCTAGCATATAAAGATTTTCAACTACATGCCGTTGAACTACAAAATGAAATTGAATATTGATCCTCCACCCTTATAGGGCTTCAAGCCCCTATAAGGGTTTACAAAAAAGCCATTCGCTAGTTATTAGTCAAATCTCACCTCCCTCCCCCAAAAATACTTTTCCTCTCCCAAACACCACCTACAATGCTAGTAATGAACCACTTACATAGTAACTAATATCCTCACTTAAAATATTAAAAATAAATATAATTTTTTATAGTTGTTAGTTTGGAATATAAAGGTCTACCTTGCTCGAATAAAATAAAAATAATGGCAAAATTTAAAGGAGTACGCGCATTGTATGGCTGTTCACAACAATCTTTTTATACAGTTGCTGCAGTCGCTTGGGCCAACTACGATACAAATATTCTTCAATTCACAAGTTTCAAAGCAAAGTATACCCCAGCATTAGCCACTACCGCATTAGCCGCCCTAACAGCAGCAAAGTTGTTGCCCAACCAAGAAACTAGGAATGCAATGCCAGAATCCGTCCGAATCAGCTTGGTACCATTAGCCAATAGCTGCCTTGCCAACCAGCGGAAGCTAAAAAGTTATATCGAAGAAGCATTTCCCACTTCATCTTCCACAATGTTAGCCTCTGCGGGCAATAAATCATACAAAGCTGCCTACCATGAAGGTTGGGAGGAAATGAATACAATGATAACTGATGGGGCATTGTTTATTACCGATAATACAGCTGCTTTAGAAATGGCGGGTACCAATATGCCTGTTGCGTTTGTTGCTACTTACACTGCCGACAAAACCGCCTTCGAAACCGTATACAAAAACTACCTTCTTACTTCTCAAGCTACTCCTGGAGATACCAGCAACAAAATGAAAGCCAATAATAAGGTATATACAACTTTAATGGCCATGATGAAAGATGCCCAGCTGATTTTTGAAACCGATCATACCAAGGTAGCAATATTCACTTTCGCAACCATACTGAAAAAAGTATCAGGCAATGGAACAACTGGTACACGTTTTACAGTTGTAGATAGTGTCTCAAAAGTCAATATAACCAATTTTGCAGTTACTGTTCAGCCTGGAGCCAAAGTTGCAGTTGCAAATGGTATTATACTCGAAATTAAAATGAGTGAAGATTTATATTCAGTTGCCATCAATGCACCCGGATATAGTGAAATTATCACAAACAGTGTACAATTAAAAACTGGCATCATGCACCGTATAGATGTAGAGTTGGTTAAGTTGTAATACAAAACTATGTAAAGCAGCATTTAAACTTTAATGAGTATAACATAAAACCTAATAACTAACACCTAACACCTAATACCTAACCACTAACACCTAACCACTAACGCCTAAAACTTCTTCCTAACAGGCAAATACTTCTCCAAAACCTTCATTTGGGGTTTATCTATTCCATTTGCAGGTTCTACAGATAGGGGATAATCATTCCACCAAGGTCCAGCTGCCCAATACGATACATCAACCCCATATTTCGTAGCATAAGTAAGAAAGTGATCCATTACCTCCATCCATTTCTTATCAGCCGGAACGCCAAATTCGCCAATCATACCCTTCTTATGGTGTTTATTCAGCCATTTTATAAACGGCTTTAGTCTTTCTATACCTATATCATTCGTTATTCTTCCTTCATGATGATTATTATACCTACCAGAGTGGTCATAATCAAAGTAGCAGTGAGCATCATAGATTATTTTATCGTTCTTATCCTTCAATTTTCTAAGACCATTATTTTCAGCACTCCAATCCGCCGAAAATGAACTATTCTCACCATCTACTATTATATAGGGTAAGGTATCAGCTTCTCTTATACCATCAATAGCATGTTGTGCAGCCCTTTGCCAGCTCTTACCAAATATGCCTCGAGGCTCATTCATAATATCATAGCCATATATATTATTATTCGATTTAAAACTAGTGGCTAATTTGTACCATAAGACTTTGTAATTTTCAATAGATAAATGGCGGCTATTCAATTCGTATGGAGTTCCGTTTGCACTATAGGCTGCAAAGTTTTGCAAGGTCAATATAACTTTAAGGTTCAAACTTTCACAATCAGTAATAAAGGTTCTCATTCTTTCTATCTCAGCCGAGTCAAGTTCTCCACCAATAGTTCGTTGCACTCTTTCCCATTTAAAAGGAAGTGTAATAGGATTAAAACCCTTTGCCGCAAAATAGGCCAGTTCTACCTTGTTAGGATATATGTAGTCAGTGTTTAATTTACCAGGCAGATGTTTTTCGCCAAATTCTGCCCCACATAGTACAATGCCTATTCTTGATTGACTAATTTTACTGATAGGTTTACTAACACAGGCAGATAGTAATACAGACGAAATGATAACTAGACAGTATAATTTATTCATAAGCATAATAATAAAGCAGTATCTATTACTGGTGGGTTAAAACTAGAGTTACTGCTCAGGCGCTTTACCACAAAGCACACTAATAAAAAACAAAGAACACTAAGGTATAGAATCCAAGGTTGGTAGTTCTGCAAAAATACTAGAATAAAATCCTTGTGTTCTTAGTTAAAACCGTTGTGTTCCTTGTGGTAAAAATACCCCTGAGTACCAATAAACCGGATAAAATGAAAAAAAATAAAAAATATTTTAGATAAATGCTTGTCAATTCAAATCATACCCCTACATTTGCACTCCCAATTTGAAATGGGGTAAAGGATATGTCACAGAGAATTAGAATTAAATTACAATCTTACGATCACAACTTAGTAGACAAGTCTGCTGAGAAAATTGTTAAAACAGTACGTAGCACTGGAGCTGTTGTAACAGGACCTATTCCTTTACCAACACACAAAAGAATTTTTACAGTTCTTAGGTCTCCTCACGTTAACAAAAAGAGTCGCGAGCAGTTTCAATTGGCAACGCATAAAAGATTGCTTGATATCTACACTTCATCATCAAAAACTGTTGACGCTCTAAGTAAATTAGATTTGCCTTCAGGAGTTGAAGTAGAAATCAAAGCCTAACAAATAATTAAATTGTCATCTCTCAATTTGTTACTACAAAGAAAAGAGCGCTGATTTAGCTAACTACACCTCTTTAACAGAGGATTAAATATGAACAGGCCCTTCGAGGTTTGTTTACTACCGGTACTTCTTCTTCAAGTAAATTTCTTGAAAACAACAGAAAAGGTCGGTAGCAAACAGAGGATTGAATTTCGAAAGTTTTATTTCGAAATGTCCTTCACACCTTAAGCGGGGCATAACCGCAAAAATGATGAAAGGTATTATTGGTAAAAAAATTGGGATGACTAGCATCTTTGCTGCAGACGGAAAACAAACCGCTTGTACAATCATCGAAGCCCAACCAAACACTGTCACACAAGTAAAAACTATCGAAACCGACGGTTACACTGCACTTCAGTTAGCTGTTGTAGACAAAAAAGAAAAGCACACCACAAAAGCTGAGCTTAACCACTACGCTAAAGCTCAAACTGCTCCAAAAAGATTTGTTAAAGAGTTTCGCAATTATTCAATTGAGAAAAACCTTGGTGAAACTGTATCATTAGATATTTTTTCTGAAGGAGATGCTGTTGAAATTGTAGGTACTACCAAAGGAAAGGGTTTCCAAGGTGTTGTTAAAAGACACGGTTTCTCTGGTGTTGGTGAAGCTACCCATGGTCAACATGATCGTTCAAGAGCACCAGGTTCTCTAGGTGGTTCTTCTTATCCTTCACGTGTATTCAAAGGATTGAGAATGGCTGGTCGTATGGGTGGTGACAGGGTTAAAATGAAAGGTCTTAAGGTTGTTAAGATTTTCCCTGAAAAGAACTACATTCTAGTGAGCGGTTCTGTACCAGGTCATAACGGTTCAATCGTATTAATCCAAAAGTAATCACAGTTAATTTTTCGAAAGATGCAAGTTGATGTTTTAAACATAGAAGGTCAAAAAACAGGCAGGACAGTAGAATTGCCACAAGATATTTTTGGTATCGAACCAAATGATCACGTAATCTACTTAGCCGTTAAGCAATATTTAGCAGCAGGTCGTGCTGGTACGCACAAAGTAAAAACTCGTGCTGAAGTTAAAGGTTCTAGCCGTAAACTTCACAAACAAAAAGGTACTGGTGGAGCTCGTAAGGGTAACATTCGTAACCCTTTATATAAAGGTGGTGGTACAATATTTGGCCCTAAACCACACAAATACGATTTGAAAATCAATCGTAAAGTAAAAGACTTAGCTAAAATCTCTGCTTTAAGTTACAAAGCAAAAGATGCTGCAATTGTTGTTGTTGAGGATATCAATTTAGAAGTTCCTAAAACTAAACAAGCTGTTGGCATTCTTAGCAGTCTAAATGTTTCTGATAAGAAGACTATTATTGTATTATCCGAATACAATGACAGTTTGTACCTAAGCACTCGTAATGTTCCTAATATCACAACTACCATGTTAGCTGATGTTAATACTTACGATATCATGAATGCTGATGTACTTGTTTTTACTGAAAGCGCTGTTAACATATTTTCTGATGACCAAATTGTCTCAGAAGCATAATTCTCAAACTGTATAATAGATACAAAATGAAACTTACTGAAGTATTGGTTAAACCAATTTTAACAGAAAAAGCAAACAAACAGCAAGAGAAATTGCGCACTTATGCTTTTAAAGTTGATAAAAGAGCTAATAAGTTAGAAATAAAAAAAGCTGTTGAAGAATTTTATGGTGTAAAAGTTAGTGATGTTAACACTGCCGTTGCTCCAGGGAAAAATAAAACCAAACAAACTAAGCAAGGTCTTGTGGAAGGTAAAAGACCTTCATACAAAAAAGCCTTTGTAACTGTTGGTGAAGGTGAAACAATTGATTTGTATACTAATTTCTAATTATAGCACTCGAGGCTGATAAACTCGTAAAAAGATTAAAAAATGGCATTAAAGAAATACAAACCAATGACAGCTGGAACACGCTGGAGAATTGGAAATGCTTACGCAGAAATTACTACTAATAAACCAGAAAAAAGTTTATTAGAACCAATTAAGAAAACTGGTGGTCGTAATGCTCAAGGACGTCGTTCTATGAGATACATCGGTGGTGGTCATAAAAAACAATACCGTATCATTGACTTCAAACGTAATAAGTTTGATGTGGAAGGTTCTGTATTATCTATCGAATATGATCCAAATAGAACTGCTTTTATCGCTCTTATACAATACATCGATGGAGAAAAAAGGTATATAATCGCTCCTCAAGGACTACAAGTTGGTGCTAAGGTGATTTCTGGTAACCAAGTTGCTCCCGAAATTGGTAACGCACTTCAAATGAAGAATATGCCTTTAGGTACTATGATTCATAACATAGAAATGCAACCTGGTCAAGGTGGTAAACTAGTTAGAAGTGCTGGTACTTCAGCTCAATTGGCAAATAAAGAAGAGAAATATGCTGTTCTTAAAATGCCAAGTGGTGAACTAAGAAAATTATTGATTAACTGTTATGCTACTATAGGTGTTGTTTCTAATAGTGATCATAATCTAGAACAAGCTGGTAAAGCCGGTGTTAATCGTTGGAAAGGTATCACTCCAAGAACGCGTGGTGTTGCTATGAACCCTGTCGATCACCCGATGGGTGGTGGTGAAGGTAGAGCTTCTGGTGGTCACCCAAGAAGTAGAACTGGTAAATACGCTAAGGGCGAAAAAACTAGATCTAGAACAAAAGGAAGTAGTAAGCTTATAATCCAACGTAGAGACGGTAAAAAACTTGCTAAATAGTAATCTTAGTTTAAATAGTAATATAAAACACTAATATGGGTCGTTCAATTAAAAAGGGTCCTTACGTTGATGCTAACCTTGATCTTAAGGTACTAAATGTAAACGAAGGAAAGAGTAAAAAGGGTGTTATAAAAACTTGGAGCAGAAGAAGTACAATAACTCCAGATTTCGTAGGTCATACTTTTGCAGTTCACAACGGTAACAAGTTTATCCCTGTATATGTAACTGAGTTTATGGTTGGTCATAAATTAGGTGAGTTTTCTCCAACAAGAAATTTCAGAGGTCATTCTGGGTCTAAGAAATAATTTATTAAAATAGTATCTCTTATTACCTAAGTGATGCAAAAAATAAGATTACAATAATGGAATCAAGTGCTAGATTACAAAATTATCCAACCGGTCCACGTAAAATGCGTTTAATCGCTGACGTAATCCGTCGCATGGATGTTGAAAAGGCTTTGGCTATTTTAGAATTTCATCCACAACATAATGCTATTCCTTTGGCTAAATTGCTTAAAAGTGCAATTAACAATTGGGAGCAAAAAAATGAAGGTCAAAATGCTGCTGATAGTAATTTGATTGTTAAAACAATATTTGTTGATGGCGGAAGGGTTATCAAACGTATGCGTCCTGCTCCTCAAGGTAGAGGATACAAGATTCGCAAACGTAGTAATCATGTAACAATAATAGTAGATACAAAAAATTAATACAACCGAATATGGGTCAGAAAGCAAATCCGATTGGTAATAGATTAGGTATCATCCGTGGATGGGAAAGTAATTGGTACGCAAGCAAAAATGATTATGCTGGAAAGCTAATTGAAGATGATAAAATAAGAACTTATCTAAATGCTCGTATCAGTAAAGGCGGTATAGCAAGAATTGTAATAGAGCGTACACTTGGTAAACTTATTGTTACTATTCACACTAGCAAACCTGGTATTATCATTGGTAAAGGTGGTGGTGAAGTTGATCGTATTAAGGAAGAACTTAAGAAACTTACCAAGAAGGAAGATGTTCAAATTAATATATTAGAAATAAGAAGACCTGAATTAGACGCTACAATTGTTGGTGATACTATCGCTAGACAAATTGAAAACCGTATTAATTTCAAACGTGCTATTAAGATGGCAATTGCTTCTACCCTCAGAATGGGGGCCGAAGGAATTAAAGTTAGAGTAAGTGGTCGTTTGGGTGGTGCTGAAATTGCTCGTTCCGAAGAAATTAAACAAGGCAGAACTCCTCTTCATACATTCCGTATGGATATAGATTATGCTAGTGTTTTTGCTCAAACTGTTTACGGTAAAATAGGTATCAAGGTTTGGATCTGTAAAGGTGAAGTTTTAGGCAAAAGAGAATTGAATCCTAATTTCGTTGGTGGTAAAAATGACATGAGCGAAAGAAGCGATAGAAACGGTAGAGGTGGTGATGATCGTCGTAATTCAGGAAATGATCGTAACAGAGGTGGTTACGGTGATAGAGGTCCAAGAAATAACGATGACAGAAGAAATTCTCCTAATGCTGGTGCACCAAGAAGAAACTAATTTCATTAATTACTAATTTATCCAGAAAATAATAAGAGATGTTACAACCCAAAAGAAGTAAACATAGAAAGCAACAGAAAGGTAGAATACGTGAAGTTGCCAAGAGAGGTTCATATATAGCATTTGGTTCTTATGCTCTAAAAGCCCTAGAACCTATTTGGTTGACTAATCGTCAATTAGAAGCTGCACGTCAATCTATGACTCGTGCTATGAAAAGAGAAGGTAATGTTTGGATACGAATTTTCCCTGACAAAATCATCACTCACAAACCAGCTGAGGTGAGAATGGGTAAAGGTAAGGGTAATCCTGAGTATTGGGCTGCCGTTGTTGAACCAGGTAGAATCATTTTTGAATGTGATGGTGTTTCCGAAGAAACTGCAAAACATGCTATGTTATTAGCCTCTCAAAAACTACCAATTGCAACAAAATTTATTGTTAGAAGAGATTTACAGAAGGCTTAATAATTTCTTGGAATAACTTCCATCATAAATATAATTTTTCAATAATTTACAATGGTTAAGAAAGTACAGTTAAATATAGAACTTAAATCTCTTTCAGAATTAGATTTGAAAGCAAGAATTCAAGAGGATTCTTTAAGATTAAAAAAACTGAAATTTGCACATGCACTATCTCCAATAGAGAATCCTATTAGTATTCGTATTCTTAGGAGAGATGTTGCACGTCTACAAACAGAATTAAAAAATAGAGTAAACGCTCAATAAAGTATAAATAATGGAATCAGTACTTGAAAGAAATTTAAGAAAAACAAGGATAGGTGTTGTTACTAGCAATAAAATGGTTAAAACTATAACTGTTGCAGTTGAAAGAAATGTAAAACATCCACTTTATGGTAAGTTTGTAAAAAAGACTACTAAGTTTCATGCTCATGATGAAAAAAATGAGTGTACTATTGGCGACCTTGTTAAAATAATGGAAACTAGGCCTCTTAGTAAAACAAAAAGATGGAGACTAGTGGAAGTCATTGAGAAAGCAAAATAGTTTACACTTTTGTTTTCTAGATTTCTCTTTTAGTGATTAGAAAAAGCTTATAAAATGATTCAGCAGGAAAGTAGGTTAAACGTAGCAGATAATAGTGGTGCAAAAGAAGTTCTTTGCATTAAAGTCCTCGGCAATAGTGGACAAGATTACGCTAAAATTGGTGATAAAATTGTAGTTACTGTAAAAGATGCCATCCCAGCTGGTGGTATAAAAAAAGGTACAGTATCTAAGGCAGTTATTGTTAGAACAAAAAACAAATTGCGTAGAAAAGACGGATCTTACATACGTTTTGATGACAATGCTGTAGTTTTACTAAACAATGCTGATGATCCAAGAGGTACACGTATTTTTGGGCCAGTTGCAAGAGAGCTTCGTGATAAAGGTTACATGAAGATTATCAGTTTGGCTCCGGAAGTATTATAAATTTTAAAAATCACTTGCAGTTTATTAATTTGTTAAGTGTAATAATATAAAAAAAATGAGTACAAGATTTAAACCTAAGTTTAATATCAAAAAAGGTGATTTAGTTGTTGTTATCACAGGTGATGACAAAAATTTGAAAACGCCTAGAACTGTTTTAGATGTTAATATCGAAAAAGGTAAAGTAACTATCGAAGGTGTGGCTTTGGCTACAAAACATATCAAACCAACTGCTCAAGATACCAAAGGTGGTATTGAAAAGAAGGAAGCTGCTATTAGTATTTCTAATGTAATGTTGTGGGATGCTAAATTAAAATCAGCTACTAAGATTAAGCGTCAAAGAGTTGATGGTAAATTAATACGTATTTCAAAAAAATCTGGAGAAACAATTAAATAATGGAAACAATAAAATATACTCCTCGTTTAGCAGACAAATATTCTAATGATGTTGTTCCTGCATTGATGAAAAAATTCGAGTACAAAAGTGTCATGCAAGCCCCTAAATTGCAAAAAATCTGTGTAAACAGAGGGGTTAATGGTGCAGTTACCGACAAAAAATTAGTCGATGTAGCTCTTGAGGAACTTTCAATCATTACTGGTCAAAAGCCCGTAGCCACTTATTCAAAGAAAGATATTTCTAATTTTAAGTTGAGAAAAGGTATGCCAATCGGTGCTAGAGTAACTTTAAGAGGTGAAAAAATGTACGAATTCTTAGATAGATTAGTTTCTGTTGCTCTTCCTCGTGTTCGTGATTTTAAAGGAATTAGTGATAAAGCATTTGATGGTAGAGGTAACTATACATTAGGTGTTATTGAACAAATTATATTTCCTGAAATTGATATTGACAAAGTAAATAAGATCACAGGTTTTGATATAACTTTTGTTACAACAGCAAATACTAATGAAGAAGCTTATGAATTGCTTAAAGAATTAGGCTTGCCTTTTAAAAACATTAAAAAAGATAACGCTTAAAATTTTAATAATGGCTAAAGAATCGATTAAAGCTAGACAAAGGAAGCGCGAGAAAATGGTTGAAAAATTTGCAAAAAAGAGAACCGAGCTTAAAGCTGCTGGTGACTATGCTGCTTTAGATTTATTACCTAAGAATTCTTCTCCTGTAAGATTAAAAAACCGTTGCCAGTTAACTGGAAGACCTAAAGGTTACATGAGATATTTTGGTATCTCCCGTGTAATTTTCAGAGATATGGCCTTGAATGGAAAAATACCAGGCGTTAAGAAAGCTAGTTGGTAGTTTCCTAAGTGGTTAATGAAAAATAATTTTAAAAAGATTAATTTAAGAATATGGTAACTGATCCTATTGCTGATTTTCTAACAAGGGTTCGTAATGCTCAAATGGCTGGACATAGAATTGTTGAAATACCTGCATCAAATTTAAAAAAACGTATAACCGAAATTTTATACGAACAAGGATATATTTTAAAGTACAAATTTGAAGATGACAACAAACAAGGAGTTATCAAAATTGCACTTAAGTATGATCCAATCAATAAGCAACCTGCGATTCGTTCTCTAGAACGAGTTAGTAGACCTGGTTTAAGACAGTATGCAAAACCTGCTGAAATCAAACGTGTTATTAATGGTCTTGGTGTTGCTATAGTGAGTACTTCTAAAGGAGTTCTTACAGACAAACAAGCAAAAGCACAAAATGTTGGTGGCGAGATTCTTTGCTACATTAGCTAAATATTTAATTTGATAATTTAAGCCTTTTAGTCGGGGCTGAAAACAAATATTATAATTTAAAACTTATTCGACTATGTCTAGAATTGGAAAGAAACCTATTGTCATCCCTGCTGGGGTTTCAATTGAAGTTGAAAAAAATAATGTTGTAACTGTAAAAGGCCCTAAGGGAACTCTTTCTCAGACATTAGATAGAGACATTACACCAGAAATTATTGGTAATGAGTTAATAATAACTCGTCCTACCGATCAAATTCGTCACCGTGCAATGCATGGTTTATATCGTGCTCTAGTTAACAATCTTGTTACCGGAGTTACTACTGGTTACAAACGTGATCTTGAATTAGTTGGTGTGGGTTATAAAGCTGCTAATGTCGGAAATACATTAGATTTAGCTTTAGGTTATTCACACAACATCATTTTCGATATTCCTAAAGAAATTAAAGTTTCTACTCTTACTGAAAAAGGTAAGAATCCAATTATTTCTCTTGAAGGTATTGACAAACAGTTAATCGGTCAAGTTGCAGCAAAATTAAGAAGCCTCCGTAAACCAGAACCATACAAGGGTAAAGGTGTCAAATATGTTGGTGAAGTACTTAGAAGAAAAGCTGGTAAGGCTGCTGGTAAATAATAATTAATAAATTTTATCCGGCAGAATCGGATATATAAATACACAAATATGAATACTAAATTAGTACAAAGACAAAAGATTAGATATCGTATCAGAAAAAAAGTTTCTGGTACTTCTATTAAACCAAGATTGTCTGTCTTTAGAAGTAATGCTGATATTTACGCCCAATTAATTGACGATGAAAATGGTGTTACTTTAGCAGCTTCTTCCTCACGTGAAAAGGCTATTGCTGCTCAAGTTGCACCAAAAATTGACAAATCAAAGCTAGTTGGTTCTTCAATAGCACTGAAAGCAAAAGAGCTAGGTATACTAACTTGTGTTTTTGATAGAGGTGGTAATTTATATCATGGCCGTATCAAAGCAGTTGCAGATGGTGCAAGAGAAGGCGGTTTACAATTTTAATTTAATTACAAATAAATTTTAGATATATGTCTAAGCCAATGGATTTGAAGGTAAAAGCAGGCGGTGAGGTTGAATTGAAAGATAAAGTTGTTGCAATTAACCGTGTTGTAAAAACAACAAAAGGTGGTCGTACTTTCAGTTTTTCTGCATTAGTTGTTGTTGGTAATGAGGCTGGTATTGTTGGTCAAGGTTTAGGTAAGGCTAAAGAAGTTCAAGAAGCTATTGTTAAGGGGATTGAAGATGCAAAAAAGAACCTAGTTCGTGTTCCAATTTCTCATGGTACAATTCCTCATGAACAACTTGCTAAGGCTGGTGCAGCTAAAGTACTTATAAAACCAGCAGCTCATGGTGCTGGTGTTATCGCTGGTGGTAGTATGAGAGCTGTTTTAGAAAGTGCTGGTATTACTGACGTATTAGCTAAGAACTTAGGTTCTGCAAATCCACACAACGTTGTTAAAGCTACAATAAAAGCATTATCATTGTTACGTGAGCCAATTGAAATCTCTAAAACAAGAGGCATTAAATTGAGCAAAGTATTTAACGGGTAGTTTTTAATCTATCTGATTTAACTATTATTAATATTATATACAATGAACGTAAAAATAACACAGGTCAAAAGTGGTATTGACAGATCTGAAAGACAAAAGAGAACTCTTGAAGCACTTGGTTTAAGAAAGCTAAATGCCTCTAAAGAAGTTGAAGCTACTCCCCAAATATTAGGCATGATTAAAAAAGTTAGTCATCTAGTAAAAGTAGAAGAGTTAGTATAATCATTAAATTTAGCGAGGGGTGATACCCCGATAGTACAAAATCATAGTTATGAAATTACATACACTAAAACCTGCTGAAGGTTCAACACACAAAGAAAAAAGATTAGGTAGAGGTGAAGCCAGTGGTAAAGGTGGTACTTCAACTAAGGGTAACAAAGGTAGTCAACAAAGAGCTGGTTATCAACGTAAGAATGCACATGAAGGTGGTCAAATGCCAATACAACGTCGTATTCCTAAGCGTGGTTTCAAAAACCCAGATAGAGTTGAATACACAGTCTTCAATTTAGGTCAGATTGATCAATTGAATGAAAAATATACTTTTTCTGAATTTTCAATTGATACACTTTATTCTAACGGTCTAATATCTAAAACTGATAAAGTCAAGATACTAGCAACGGGAGAACTAAAATCTAAGCTTTCTTTCAAAGTCAACGCATTGAGTGCCAAGGCTAAAGAACTTATTGAAGCGGTAGGTGGCAGTGTAGAGGTTGTTAAATAATTTAATTTACTTTTACAGACGCATCAATTAATGATGCGTCTTTTTTGGTTTTTGTAGTATTTATATTTAACTCAAGCGATTCAAGTGAAAAAATTCATAGAAACATTAAAAAATATTTGGGCAATTGAAGAACTGCGTAATAAAGTAATTATTACGCTTGCTCTAGTATTTACTTACAGATTAGGAACTCAAATTACACTCCCCGGAATTAATCCTAATTTGCTTGAAGCAGCAAAAGCCGGAGGTTCTAAAAACGGATTGTTGGGTTTGTTTGATACATTTGCGGGTGGTGCGTTCTCTCAAGCATCTATTCTTGCACTTGGAATCATGCCATATATTTCTGCTTCTATCTTTATGCAGTTAATGACCATTTTGGTTCCACAACTTCAAAAAGTTCAAAAAGAAGGGGAGAGTGGAAGGAATAAAATTAATCAATGGACTAGGTATCTTACCATTATTGTGACTATGTTCCAAGCTGGAGCTTATGTTGCATATCTTAAAAGTCCCGGTTATGCTGAAGCCTTAATTCCTTCTTATCAACCTTTTTTTGCTTTCTCTACTATAATTACTTTGTCCGCTGGAACTTTGTTTGTTATGTGGCTTGGTGAAAAAATACAAGATAAAGGTCTAGGAAACGGCACATCTATAATTATAATGGTAGGTATATTGGCTCGCCTTCCTCAGTCTATTCTTCAAGAGTTTACTGCTAAGAGTGAAAAAGGCGGAGGTGGATTATTGATTTTTCTAATTGAAGTAGCTATTTTAGTCACTATCATAATGGGATTAATTATTTTAGTTCAAGGCGTTCGTAAAATACCTCTGAGTTATGCAAAACAAATTATTGGTAATAGAGAATTCGGTGGTGCTCGTCAATTTTTACCAGTAAAAGTTAATAGTGCTGGTGTAATGCCAATCATTTTTGCCCAAGCAATCATGTTCTTGCCCACTTTGGTTTCTTTTACTAATCTTGATTCTACTAAAGGATTTATAAGAGTTTTTAGTGATCATAGTAACCCTTGGTACATGGTTATTTATTCTGTAATGGTTGTAGGGTTCACTTTTTTGTATACTGCATTAATATTTAATCCTAAACAAATTGCTGAGGATTTGAAACGCAATAACGGATTTGTTCCGGGAGTTAAACCTGGTGAACCAACTGCTGATTTTATTGGTGCTATCATGGATAAGATTACATTACCTGGTGCAATATTTTTAGCAATTGTTGGTATAATGCCCGGTTTTGCTCAGCGTTTGGGAGTAACACAATCTTTTAGTACTTTCTTTGGAGGAACTAGTTTATTGATAATGGTTGGAGTAGTTCTTGATACATTACAACAAATTGAAACTTATCTTTTAATGCGTCAATATGATGGTTTAATGTCAAGCGGTCGTGTTCAGGGCAGACAACAAAGTATTAGTACACCAACCACTACTATTTAATTGATAATAACTATTTTAAATATTAAGCCTGTTAGTGTAATTACTGACAGGTTTTTTTATTAATATGATAATCCATCAACATGAGTTTTAGTAAAAATCTTGTTTATTATAAAACTGAATCTGAGATTCTTTTAATGAAAGAAGCCGCTCTATTGGTTAGTAAAACCTTAACTGAAGTTGCCAAGGTTTTAAAAGCTGGTATTACAACTTTACAAATTGATGACTTATGTTCAACTTTTATAAAGGATCATAAGGCTATTCCATCTTTTTTGAATTATCATGGATACCCACATAACATTTGTGCTAGTGTTAATGATGTAGTTGTTCATGGATTTCCAAATAGTACTCCCTTAGTTGATGGTGACATTGTAAGTATTGATTTTGGTGTTATACTAAATGGTTGGCATGGAGATCATGCGTATACATTTGTTCTTGGGGATACAACGGAAGACGTAAAACAACTTGTCCGTGTAACTAAAGAAAGTTTGTATAAAGGCATCGAAAAAGCAATTGTAAATAATCGTATTGGTGATATTTCTTTTGCAATACAAGAACATACTGAGCGCAAACATAAGTATGGAGTTGTCCGCGAACTTGTAGGACACGGACTTGGTAAAAGCTTACATGAAGATCCTCAGATGCCTAATTTTGGTTCAAGAGGAAATGGCATGAAGCTAAAAGAAAATCTTGTTTTAGCAATAGAACCAATGATTAATATGGGTAATAAGGAGGTTTTTACTGATAAAGACGGTTGGACTGTAAGAACCAAAGATGGGAAGCCTTCGGTTCATTTTGAACATGATGTTTGTGTTAAAAGAAATAAAGCCTTAATTCTTTCCGATTATAGCATTATAGAGGCAGCGGAGCAAGCTAATACAAATTTACTCCCTTCTCCAGTTATTAGTTTCTAGTATTTTTCTTTATTTGAATTGTGTTTTCACTTATTTATGCGTTTATATCCAGAATCAGCAGCTAATCAACTTGAGTTTGACAAAATAAAAGCCCTATTAGTTAGTCATTGTAGAACCAATTTTGCTCAAAATAAAGCTGCTAATCTTCGCATACATACTAAAAAGGAGTACATTGAACTAGAATTGAACCAATCCCATGAGTTCAAGCTATTACTATTACAGTCAATGTATTTTCCAAATGATTTTACTTTAAACATACATAAAGATTTAAAGCTTCTTGGCATACCAGGAGCTATGTTGGTAAGCGATCAATGGATATACATAAGACGATTAGTCGATGAAGCCAATAATATATTTCGATGGTTTGATCAGGAGAGACGATTGGCTTATCCCGCTTTAGCAAGCGTTATTGAAAACTCATACTACGAAAAGGTAATAATTGAATTGATTAATGAAGTACTTGATGAAACTGGATGCGTCAAAGACAATGCTAGCGAGGAACTATCTAAAATTAGAACTGCTCTCTATAAACGTAGAAACGATTTACGTAGAATGTTCGAAAAGGTAGTATCTAAATTAAACAAAGCAGGGTATTCAGCCGAAATTGATGAGGGATTTAGTAATGGTAGGAGAGTGGTTGCTGTTTATGCAGAACACAAACGCCACGTTAAAGGAATTTTACATGGTGAAAGTGATAGTCGTAAAACTGCATTTATAGAACCAGAAGAAACCATTCCTCTTAATAATGAAGTGTTCTCGTTAGAGAATGATGAAATAAGAGAAGTGCATCGTATCCTAAGGGCTTTAACGGCAAAACTTTCAGTTTATTCTACTTTGTTAATGGGGTATCTAGAACTAATTGGAGAATTTGATTTCATTAAAGCCAAGGCTAAATTGGCCATTGATATGAATGCAAGTATGCCAAATTTGGTTGATAAAGCCCATCTTGAATTAAAAGACGCTTACCATCCCTTATTGTTTTTATATAATAAGTCTAGTGGTAAAAATACCATCCCGGTAACTTTAGTTTTAGATGCTCAGAATAGAATTTTAGTAATTAGTGGACCAAATGCAGGTGGCAAAACTGTTACTATGAAAACCATTGGCCTCAATCAGGTTATGTTACAGAGCGGTTTACTGGTGCCTGTTCATCCCACATCACAAATGGGGATTTTTAAGCAGCTCTTTATTCATATTGGCGATACACAGAGTATTGAATTTGAATTAAGTACCTACTCATCTCATTTGCAGCACATGAAACACTTCATTGAGGTGGCTAATGGGAAGACCTTATTTTTTATAGATGAGTTGGGTAGTGGTAGTGATCCGAATCTTGGGGGGGCATTTGCAGAAGTTATCATGGAGGAATTAAGTAGGCGTCATGCATTTGGAATTGTAACTACACACTATTTAAACTTAAAGGTAATGGCAAATCGTACGCAAGGTATTATCAATGGTGCTATGCAATTTGATGAAGTCCATTTGTTGCCCATGTATAAGTTACTAGTTGGCAAACCTGGTAGTAGTTACACTTTTGCAATTGCTGAACGAATAGGTTTACCCAAGAATTTGATAAATCGAGCCAGAAATCTTGTCGATGAAGATCATTTTAAATTGGATAAGCTTCTAAACCGTACTGAACAGGATTTACAACAAATAGATGTCGAAAAGAAAGACTTGCATAAACTTATCCGGGAAAATGAAAAACTCAAGAAGGAAATGGAAGTTGTTCTGGATAAAGAACGCCATCGTCAACAAGTAGAAACTTTAAAACATCAAAACCAGATAACAGAAGAAAGGTTGAGTTATTTGAAGGATATGGAACGAAAACTAAGACAAATAGTTCTTGATTGGAAGAAAGCAGAAGATAAAAATACAGTTATTAAAAATCTACAAACCCTTCTCTTCAAAAGTCCTGAAAAGATAGTAGTAAATAAATTAGCCAAAAAAGTAGATAATAAGTTCAAAGAAACAAAAGAAATAATTGGAATAGGTACCTTAGTAAAACTTAAAAAAAATTACCAAGTAGGCGAGGTAAAAGAAATAAGAGGAAAACGTGCCATTGTCCAAATAGGTCAACTCCCAATGAATGTAGACCTTGCTGATTTAGTGGCAGTGGAGAAAATTATTTTACTAGAAGAAAAATAAAGTATCAATTTACTTTTAACCTTTTATTGGGATAGTTTCTATGTACATTGAATTTCTAAAATCATTTAACTGGTCACAACACCCTAGCATAAGCTATGGACTTTATTGCAATACTTTAGTTTGTACAAATTTAATAACGTTCGATATTATTATAAATGGTAAAAGATTCGGCGAAGTCACCACTTGGACTTTCAGTCCTCATACAATCTTTAGATTTCCAATCCATAGTACTTCGGTTTAAGAAAACATAGTTATGAAATCAATCATACCATTTTGGTAGGCAATCGTACTATCATTTCTGTTCCTATTCCCAATTCACTTTTGCAGGATACGCTGCCATTATGTAACTCTACAAACTTCTTTACAATACTTAGTCCTAGTCCAGTCCCCTCAATTTGGGTTACATTGTCTGCTCTAAAAAAACTAGTAAATAAATAGGCTTTGCTTTTTTCAGGAATGCCTATCCCAAAATCTTTCACTGTAACTAGCACTTCATAATCTCTGAAATCAATCTTTACAATAGGAGAAGGACGACCATCCGAATATTTGTAAGCATTTGAAAGTAAATTCTTATAAACTACTTCAAGATATTTTGGGTCACCCTCTATCTGCACTGGCGGACCATTTATTTCTATGGCAGCTTTTCTATTATTGTTTAATTTAGTTGAAAGTCTGTCGTTTACACTTGATATAATTGTGTCGATGTTAACCAGTCTAGGCTGTAAGGAAAGTTTGCCATTTTCTATTTTTTCAATAATTAGTACATCTTCTATCAAATCAATCAATCCCCTTGTTTCAAAATCTATACCTTTTATATCCTTCCTTAATTGTTCAATATCAATCTGTTTATCATCAATGCTCATGTTTACCAACTCACACAATCCTTTAATGATTGATAATGGTGTTTTGAACTCATGTGATACAAAATCAACAAAGCCAGATTTAATTCTATTCAGTCTTTTCTCTTCTTCCAGTTTGGCATTTAATTTCTCCTCTTCAATTTTTCTTATATCAGCAACTTTGGCAGATATTATAGTTCTATAATCGTCAGTGAAATCATCAAAAAAGTATTTGGCAGTAATTTCCAACCATGTGTATGTGCCATTCTTTTTTCTGAATCTAAGTGTGATACTTTCTAGTTGTGAATTGCTATTTTTTAAAACTTGCTCCCTGTAATTAATTGCTTTTCGTAAATCATCTGGATGATAAAAGGTAAATGAGTATTTATCAATAAGTTCATCAGGTTCGTAGCCAGCAATTTCTTTAATCGAAGGAGAAACAAAGTTGTAGATTGAGTCATTGTTTAACAAGCAAATAAGGTCTCCTACATTTTTTGAGAGCAACTCGTAGTAGCATTGATTCCGCTTTTGTTCAGTTATGTTTTTGGCTATTCCATTAAAACCAATAACTTCTTTCGTAGCAGAATAGTACGGGTAGCATGTTGTGTTTAGCCATACAATTTCATGATTTTTGGTATAGCACCTGATTTCTTTGTTAAAAGAATAACTCTTTCCAGAAATAATATCCTCACTAGCCAATTTAAGTTTATCAACATCTTTTGGGTGTAGAAAAACACTGTTGTGTTTATGTAAAGTTTCATCAATACTATAACCTGTAAATCTTTCCCAAGCTGCGTTGGTGCTAATAATGTTTCCAGATATGTCTATGGTATATATTAAGTCTGATGTATGTTCTAATAATTCTTTAAATCTATTTTCACTTTCTGTAATCTGTTTTTGATAAGCCTTTTCTTGTGTTATATCAGTACCATAAATACAAATCTTATCTATTTGATTATTTCTGTCATACATTGGATGCATGTGTACCCTGACCCAAACTTTAGTTTTCTCTCTTTTGTAAAGAATGTGTTCATATACGCTAACATGGCCTTTTATTGCATTTTCTAGTGCTTCCGGAACTTTGCTTATATCGGTTTCTTCTCCAAAAAGTGTTTCTGAAACTTTTTTCCCCTTCAATTCAAAAAGTTCATAGCCAAACATTTTTTCTGCTGTTTTATTAATCCAGATTATTTTAAAATCTAATCCAATTACTGCAACTGAACGGTGAGAAGAAAGTAATACGCGCTCATAAATGTCGCTCATTACAAGTTCCTCCTCAAGGATTAAAATTTTTTGCTCGTATGCTTTGATTATATCTTCTGGGTTATTCATGTATTTACTTTACTACAATATTTACTGAAAATATTCTAAATCATATAAACTAATTAAGGAAATATTATTATTTCTAATGAAATATGACAAAACAGTATTTCGCAAAACTAGCGCACCTTAAATATACTTAATATCATATAATCGTCAATCTGTTGTAAATGAAATTCAAAGGATTTTATTATCTATAAATTATAATATTTTCGTCTCCATGCTTAAACATAAGGTCTTGCTTGTGGAAGACGAACCCAATTTTGCTTCTGTTGTAAAAAGAATGATTGAGTACGACAATTTTGAAGTTGTGCACTCTTTAAACGGAAGGGATGCTATGCAAGTTGTTTCCGAAAACATGCCCCATATTGTAATTAGCGATGTTTGTATGCCTATAATGAATGGGTATCAATTTTATGAAGCATTTAAAGGCTTGCCTTGTGCAGCAAATGTCCCCTTTTTATTTCTTACATCACTCTCTACACAAGAAGAGCTTCGTAGAGGGATGTCACTTGGTGCAGATGAATATTTGCCAAAGTCCATAAGTAGAAGTGATTTATTGTCAATAATGTATGCGCAATTAAATAGAAAGAAAGAAATAGAAAATGAAGTAGATACGCTCATAGACAAACATTTTAATGAATTAAAGGTTAATATGTTAGAGCATGATGAAATCATAAGCACATCTCATCACTTTACGGCTACTTTAAGGTCGTTAAATGAATTAATTAATCAGCTAGACCAATCTCATTTTGATAAAAATAACAAGAGACTTCTCGAAATGGTCAAAACTGTAGTTAGTAAACTTGATATTATATTAGAAGGATATGATAGTGATTTGAAAAATAAAACTTAATTTGTAATTATTTTAATTATTTAAACAAAATTCTACAAAAAAGGTACATAAAATACTTTATTTTTACTTTTTACGAGTGTCACTTTTGACACTTATTTCAGATCAACTAAAATTGCTGAAGAGCGCTTGACAAAATTAAATTTTTAAGAAAATGGACGACAAGAAAAAAGTATTATTAATTGAAGATTCCGTTGGATTTGTGGAAATTATTAATAGACTCCTAAAACCAGAATTTGAAGTGCAAAATTTGGTTGAAACAAGTAAGGGTATTGAAACGTGTAAGTCTTTCCAACCCGATATAATACTATTAGATATCATGCTTTCGGGAAACGATTATGGTCTCGATTTCTTGCAAACCCTTAAACGCAATGAAGATTTGGCTCATATACCCGTAATTCTTATCTCATCAATGTCGTCAAACGATATTATCGAAGATGGTTTACGCTTGGGGGCAAACGATTATCTAGTTAAGCCATTTCAGCTAAAGAATCTTGTTTTTAAAATTAAAAACCTCCTTTTCATCAGCGAAAAGAACCGTGAACGTGCGGTAATAGAACGTGAGATTCCATTCGAAATATCAAATTCTAGAGCTTCTCGTATTATCGAGCAACTCAATAAAATTTCTGATAGAAGTTTAAATGAGGCTAAAGAGATAAATATAGTAGAAATTTCTGAAGAGCTAAACATAAGTCATAGCACATTAAACAGGATACTCAAAAGCAAATTGGGTGTAACCGCTGCTAATTATATTTTGAAACGCAAACTTGAAAAAGCACGTGTTTTGATATTGAGTGAGAGGGGGTTACCAATGAAGGAGATAGCTACGTCTCTTGGTTTTAACTCATTATCCTATTTTTCTAAGTGCTACAAAGATCAGTTTGGTCATACCCCTTCCAAAACAAAGTAGAATTAATAGTCGGGTTTAAAATCTATACCTCTATTTCTGTCTTGTAGTAGCTACTCCAATTATTGACGGTTATAAAAATGCTTAATAGAACATGTTATGTTCTGTTAAGCATTTTACATATATATAGATTGATTGGCAACTTCTATTGTTATTATTACAATGTAAATTAAATAAATTGGAAAAATATCATTTATATAACAAACGAAATTACGATACGTCCAAGGGGTAGTTAGAGTGCCATTGACAGGGAAGAATTATTAACCTTACACAAGAGATTAGATTTACTTAGTAAGGTGTCCAAAAGGGTATAGTCATGTTAGAACTTGATAAGAGCTTTACGTAGGTAATGCGAAGTCACTGGTAGGATTAAGTTATCCTACCTTTTCAGGTTTGATAGCCAAATACAAGAATAGCGGCTTGGGCTAACTTTATGACATGAAGCAGCAAGGTGGCCCAGCGATGATATAGGGCACACAGCGTGCAAAGATTACTGCTTTGGCGTGTAGCAAATCACCGGAAGGGTTTGCCAGATTGAGTCTCAGGCTATTGGCAGACAAGATTGTGGTGCTGAATTGTTGTTATACCATTTCACATAGTTGCGTGGTAGATATACTTAAAAAACTACATCAAGCCGCATTTAAAGGTGAGTTGGTGCATATCAAAGGTGGATGCCGCCTTTATGTCAAAGATGGAAGACGTGTTGGATGTTTATGCAAAACCTTATAAAGCTGCCTACCCTGTTGTGTGTTTTGATGAGAGGCCTTGTTTCCTGATTGGCGACACGGAAGCCCCCTCCCAGCTCAGACAGGCAAGGTTGCCAAGGAGCATTACAGTTATGAAAAGAATGGTTATTTCTGCTTGTTGCCTTCAATAGAACCATTGAAAGGTAAAAGGATAGCAATGTTATATGCACAAAGAACGAGAAAAGAATATACACAGTTCATGCAGGTGATAGCAGAGAATTATCCCGATGCCATTAAAATTAAGATGGTACAGAATAATTTGAATACACATAATACAAGTTCATTCTATGAACACCTGCCTGCAGATGAGGCGAAGTCTCTGGCGGACAGGTTTGAGTTTCATCATATCCCAAAGTCGGCATCATGGCTCACCATTCGTGGTAAACAACATCCATTCTTGATGAATAAACATTAACAGACGATTCAAAGTCACAAACAGACGATACGAAGTGATAAACAGTTGATTCAAAGTCTAAAACAGATGATACAAAGTCAATAACAGATTATACGAAGTCAATAACAGGCGATCTATATCGAAAAACAGACGAAGAAGTGGAGATTATCACCCTTTGTGGGAGAGTATAAAGTAGTTTGTGTAAACTGGTAGTAATTAATTTTAGGGTTTCATCGCTGAGTGGAGCGTAGCGGAACGAGGCGATGAAACCCTAAAACAACTTTTTATTAACCTTTTATACAAGACTCAAATGGCAAAAAAAGACAACA
>CANCVE010000032.1 GCA_947381435.1 Chitinophagaceae bacterium | reverse complement strand
TTCAAGAACATAACCTGTCATTGCAACAAAACGAATTGGGTTTCTTGACCAATTTTCGTACTTACCTAATTCCATGCTAATTTAAACGATTCATTAGCCAAATTATTTCGCATGTGAGTATAATATTTCTAATTGATATAAACTCTACTGTACAAACTGTGTCCTGATTGACTTATCCAGCAAATTTACCGCTACCTGATACGGTCCTTCCTGTTCTCCTTCATAGACCAACTCTATTTTCCCGGTGATAGAAGGAATAATTCCTGCAAGGTCATTTACCCATACCTGCGTTTGTGTTTCGTTGTGGATGATGGCTCTACGTTCGGCAGCACTCACTGCATTTTCGTAGGCGGCAATGGTAAGCCTTGCACTCACCCCACTTTTCTTATCTACATATTCATTATTCCTGGCTTCAAAAGCAATTTGTTCTATCAATCTCTTTACCAAATCGCTAATTTCTACCCTGTTTGCTTGCTCAGGAAGTATGTCAGCCTCCTGTTCTGTAATTGCCAAAGACGTCTCAATGCTTTTTGGATAATGTGTTAGTATCTGGCTTTCTATTCTGTCCTTTAGTGGCGTCACAATGCTACCCCTATTAGTATAATCTTCTGGGTTTGCGGTAAATACAAACAGTATATCTAACGGCATCCGCAGTTTAAATCCACGAATCTGAATATCTCCTTCTTGCAATATATTAAATAGTGCTACTTGTATTCTTGCTTGCAAATCGGGCAGCTCATTTATCACAAAAATGCAACGATTACTTCTCGGAATAATTCCAAAATGAATCACCATTTCGTCTGCAAAGTTCAATCTTAGGTTCGCGGCCTTAATGGGATCTATGTCTCCTATCAAATCTGCTACGCTTACATCGGGTGTTGCCAGTTTTTCGCCATAGCGTTCACTTCTATGTACCCAATGTATGGGAGTATCGTCTCCATGTTCTGCAATCTTGTCCTTTGCGTATTTACTTAATGGATTTAATGGATTATCATTCACTTCGCTACCAGCTACAATGGGCATATATTCATCCAATAAGTCCACCATTTGGCGAGCCATACGTGTTTTAGCTTGTCCCCTCAATCCTAAAAACAAAATATTGTGTCTACTAAGCAAAGCCCTTTCTGTATCGGGTATAACCGTATCCTCATAGCCCAATATTCCGGTAAAGGGATTCTCTTTAGCTCTTATTTTAGAGATTAAGTTGTTCCTTACCTCTTCCTTAATGCCAAGAGGTTTATATCCGCTTTGCTTTAATTGACCTAATGTTATTATTTTACTTATATCCATAATCTTTTTAATTGACAATTGTTAATTAATAATTGATAATTCAGCCCTAATAACCAATGGAAGCACTAAATATCAATAAACAGTTTTTAAAGGAGAGCAAAATCATAATTGATAATTATTAATTTTTAATTATCAATTGTCAACTCACTTCACCATCATCCTCCAAAATTGCGCTGTACTTGCTATAAAGAATATTGCTCCCATAATTAGGTTCAGTATCTTATTACTAACGTTCATTTTAGTAATTAAATAATTACCGCCATATATATACGTTAGTAACCCCGAAATTGTTCCTAATCCTGCTCCAACAATAAAAATATTAAACTGAATATTAGTTGCTTGCAATAGTTTCCACTCTAACAAATAACTGCTCCATAATACCCAAAAGGGTACTTGTGCCGGATTCATAGAGCAAAGCATCATGCCAAACAAGAATCTGTTGATGTTATTCTGCAATAAAACACTCTTTTTTTCTGGATGATGAATGATGGCACTTCTAATACTTACTACTCCCAATATAAAAAAGAACGCAACCGTAACCCACCCTATCGCATTAAATACCGCGGGATGCTGCAATACCATATTCATTCCCGTTAGGGCAATCCGTAGGTAAATCATCTCCACTATTGCCACGCCCCACATGTATAGTAAGGCTGGTTTTAGTCCTTCTTGTATCCTTATTTGTGTGGCCGTAATACTCATGTTTCCCAAAGGCAACTGCCCTAAAAAACTTACTAACCATCCCAGAAAAAATACTGTTATCAATGCACTCATTGTGGCTATTTATTAGGAAATAATATAACTATCCTTTACTATTTGCAATGCACTTTTATGTGCTTCCACAAGCAATGCTAGATTATTTTGCACCCAAAAGAGGCAATTAGTTGAAAGATAGTCGATTAAAACGTATAATTCGTTGCTTATTTATAATAAGACAAAAGATATTGCACCGCAAGTTCGTATCCCTTCAAGCCAAGCCCAATTATCGACCCTTTGCTCATGGCAGATACATGCGATATCTTCCTGAAATCCTCACGCGCATGCACGTTACTTATATGTACCTCAATTACTGGAGTAGAGATGGCCGCAATGCAATCGCCAATAGCCACAGATGTATGCGTATATCCACCAGGATTCAGAATAATACCATCATAAGTGTGCGAATAATATTGAATATGGTTAATCAGTTCACCTTCTACATTGCTTTGGTAATAAACAAACTCTATCGCAGGATAAGTTTGCTTTAACTGATTGTAATATTCCTCAAAAGTTTGTGAACCATAAATGCCGGGTTCTCTTTTGCCCAATAAGTTGAGGTTGGGTCCATTAATAATTGCTATTTTCATATTTATTATGCTATTATTCTTCCAAAAAATAGTTATTTATATTGGTTACACCTTGCAGAATGCTACACAACGTACACCAAAACTGCCCACTTTGATCCATTAATCCCAAATAAATATTATACTTCACTTAGGGTAAATAGATGCTTGTTTGCGCCACAATATTAGGTGATTGCAGTTTGATGCAACCGTTAAAAGGGAAAATATTTTGGGATAATATCCGAAGTAGTATTAAATATTTTCGAATTGCAATAGATAAGTACAAAGTAATAGTGCATTCCTAGCTAATTCTTTTAAAAACAAAACATCACTTTTGTTAACGAAAAGGGCTAACTGTTAATTGATTGACCCCATGTCAGCATTGATTTTTAATAAATTTATTTTAAACTGAATATTTCTTGAATGATTTATTATCAGTAGTTTAGTGGATTATAATCCTGTTGATTTTATTGAAAACACAATGCCAGCCAACAAAGTTCTTGTGGAGGTGAACCAAAATAAATCCCGTGCCAACCATATTTTAGTTAGAGCCAACCGAAATAAATCCCGTGCCAACCAAAATAAAGTAAACGTCAACCAAATTTTGGTTGAAGCCAACCAGAATAAAAGCGAGGCCAACCACATTTGCGTTGGGGCGAACATGATTATATATCAAGCCAACCGTATTTGTGTTGAGGCGTACGAGAATAAAAACCAAACAAATTGTTTTTGCAACGAACTTAGGAACTGTATAAATGTGTTGAAGAAGAAACTAAGTGAGGAACTTTCTTTTCTAGTCATTTCGCATCCCGTGTTAGGAAGAATTTAGTGATTAATCAATCAATCACCGATAGTTTATCTCTGACCAATACATTTAAAACTAATAATTAATCACTAATAACTAATAACTGACAAGCCTCTATCTTTGCCAAATGGGAGAGTATAGTATTGGCGATGCGATGAAGAATATGATTAATAAAAGTAATCTTCGCAATGGTGTTCGTGCAGTTCAGATAGAGGAAGTATGGGAAACGGTGATGGGGAAAACGATTTCTAAGTATACGGAGAAGATAAAGATAATAAACCAAACACTTTTCATTACTACGCATGTAGGCGCCCTGAAAAACGAACTTATGTATCAAAAACCGCAGATAATTAAACGGATAAATGAGGCTTTTGGAGAGAATGTAATTAGCCAAGTAGTGGTAGAATGATTGATGCTCCACAATATTTTATAATTATGCCATCATCAATCAATCAAACCTTTTACTAAACTATATTGCTTTAATTAATTCTTTAAAAATAAAGGTAAACTTAGGCTCAGCTTCTTTTGCTGCTTGAAGAACTTCTTCGTGTGTAATAACATTTTCTTCATCTCTGATGCCCAAATCTGTTACAATACTCATGGCAAACACCTTCATGCCACCATGTACGGCCACAATGTTTTCCTGAACGGTACTCATACCCACTACATCTCCACCAATTGCCTTAATTAATTGATATTCAGCCCTTGTTTCGAAAGTAGGGCCAGTAACACCCACATAAACACCTTGTTTTAACTCAATATTTGCGTGCTGTGCAATAGAAATGGCCTTAGCAATTAAATCTTTGCTGTAAGGTTCGCTCATATCTGGAAAACGTGGTCCTAGTTCTTCATCATTTTTACCTACTAATGGATTTGGGGTAAAGAAACTGATATGATCGTTAATAATCATCATATCGCCCACTTTATGATTGGGGTTTACACTACCTGCCGCATTAGAAAGCAAAACGGTATGCACGCCCAACATTTTCATTACTCTAATAGGATACACAACTTGTTGTGGGGTGTAGCCCTCGTAGAAGTGGAAACGTCCACTCATGGCTAATATCTTTTTACCATTTACGGTACCTAACACTAGTTTGCCACCATGGCCTTTTACTGTACTAACTGGAAAGTGAGGAATGAGGGAATAAGGGATTTCTTTTTCGATAGTTACCTCTTGAATGAAGTTGCCTAGTCCACTACCAAGAATAACTCCAATGCCTGCTTCTTCTTTAAACTCATTTTTAATAAACGCGACTGTTTCGGTTAGTTTTTTTATCAAATCACTCATAAACTACATTTATTGCAAATATAAAGCTCTATGCTATTGAAAGAGTAATGACAAAAAAAAAGGCCGTGATTAAAAATCACAGCCTTTTTTGAAGTTAAGTAAGTTTTATACTACGCGTTTAACGTTAACAGCATTTAAACCTTTACGACCTTCTTGCACGTCAAACTGAACTTTATCGTTTGCTTCGATTTGGTCAATCAAGCCATTAGCATGTACAAAAGTTTCCTTATTTGAATCATCATGCTTGATAAAACCAAATCCTTTTTCTTCGTTGAAGAACTTTACAGTTCCTGTAATTTTTGTGTCCATTTTAAATTTTAAATATTTATTAAAGCGCAAAAGTAAGGGAATTACAATTAGTAAAAGCTTTTATTAATTTATAATATTATTCATAAGCACTTTATGAGCCAAATATGAGTAGGTATAAGTATATCTTACTTATATTGCGCTCCTATGTCAGAAAAAAATATAACACAACCTATAATATTAGTTACAAATGATGACAGTATTGCCGCACCAGGAATAAAAGCATTGGTAGAAGCAGTGAAAGATTTGGGTAGGGTAGTAGTTGTAGCACCTGATAAGCCCCAAAGTGGCATGGGGCACGCCATTACTATCGGACATCCATTGCGTTTACAAAAGAGTTTTATTGTAGAAGGAGTAGAAGCTTACACTTGTAGCGGTACACCGGTAGATTGTGTGAAACTTGCGGTGGACAAAATATTGCATCGAAAGCCAGATATATGTTTGAGTGGAATAAATCATGGCGCTAACCATAGTATTAATGTTATTTATAGTGGGACTATGAGTGCAGCAATGGAAGCTGCCATAGAGAGTATTCCATCAGCAGGATTTTCTTTGCTAGATTATAGTATGGAAGCCGATTTCAGTGCTGCTAAGATTTATATCAAAAAGATTGTGGAAGCAATGTTGTCTGGTAAGATGGACAAACATTTATTGCTGAATGTAAATTTTCCTGCCATTCCTGAAGAATTGATTAAAGGGGTAAAGTTTTGTAGGCAGGCTTACGCAAAATACGAAGAACGCTTTCTGGAGCGAAAAGATCCGCATGATAAGACCTATTATTGGTTAACAGGGGAGTTTCAAAACTTCGATGAAGGCGAGGATACCGACGTTTGGGCTTTGGCAAATAACTATATAAGTATTGTGCCAGTGCATTTTGATCTTACAGATTATAAAGTTAAAAAAGAATTGGAAACAACCTGGAAATTTTAATATGTTTTTAAAGAAAGATAGTTTTGTACTCGGACTTATTCTGGGTTTTTTAGCGCCGTTTGTAGGGATTGTAGTGTTTTATTTGGTTAAGTTTACATCCATGAGCTTTAAAGAGTTTTTAGAAGTGATGGTAATGTGGAAAAGCTTCTTTACATCTGTAATAACTGTTTCACTAATTGCCGATGGCGCACTATTTACCATTTATATCAATACAGATAGAGACGAAACGGCTAGAGGAATTTTCGTAACTACCCTTGTTTACACTATTCTGTGTTTAGTATTGAAGTATGCATTGTAAGGAGGTTATTTGATTAGATTAACTTTTCTAAAACATAGTATACTGCTGGGCAAAATGTGGCATTCTTTAAGGTAATGGCTGGTCTTTTTAGTAAAACATCTTCGTCGGTGTATGGAAAACGATGGCAATCGCTAGGACGTTGTTCGTATATGCTGCAATAATTGTCTGTTCCAAGAAAAGGACAAGGAGCTGTTTTAGAAACATAGTCTCCTTCTTTATCTAAATCGAGATATTTGTCTATAAATACACTTTCTTTTTGCTTTAAGTGCTTACTAATCCGTTTAATGTCGGGAGTTTTAAACCGAGGAGAGTAGTTTTTGCAGCAAGCGGCGCATTCTAAACAGTCTACTTTTGTAAATGCTTCTTCGTGAAGTGTAGGGAGTTGTTTTAGAACTTTGTTTTTATCTGCCCTTTGCAAGAAGTTTTTGTACTGTTTGGCATGATCTGCACTCTTCTTTTCCCATTCATTTAAACTTACATCTTGCATGTTGCTACTGTTATAGTAAGCTGTAAAATTAATTAGTAATAATTATTCAAACCAAGCGAATGAACATTAAACTGATTACTCAGCTGCTGAACTACTTATTTATTAATTATTTTTAAATAAATGAAACAAAACGGAAATAAAAAGAGGTGTTTTGAACAAAGTTGGGAATACTATTATCTGTGATAATGTTGAGACATTCCCCAAAAGAGTAAAGAAAGATGAAGACAGAAAGTTATAGAATTTAAAATAACCCTGAATTGTCCCCAACGGCTAAAGTCTTCTCTACGTACCACATAAGCATGATGGTAAATAAGCAGGCGTTTAGCAATATATTCGTAATCTTTTGGCTTGTAAGAAAGTAATACACCTAATTTTAGTATCAATAAAAATGAAACTATGTATATACCTATAAGATAGAAGCCCTGCATTAAAATAAGAAACATAATTTTATGATTTGATTATCATTATTAGCTTCACGGAGAATATTAAATTAAAAAACGTAACTATGAAAAAGCAATAATTAGGGTGCAAATATAATATTACAATTATTCAAAGCCAGTATTTGTTGATAAATATTAAAAATGCCTTAATTTTTTCCCATTTAAGAAATAAATAGAAAAATAAAATCCCAACCTTGCCGTTTTGATTCGCTAATATGTTTACTTTTTTCTAACAATATTCAAGTATTATTCTATCAATTTCTTTAATAGGTTTTGATTTTTGGCACTTTAATGTATAAATATTGATTATTTGTTTATAAGAAAATATATTTTTTAAACATCGAACTAATAATTTTAGTATTTTGCGCTAAAATTAATATTATCTATCATGAGTTATGCAGGAAAGAATCTCCGTTTTTTAAGAAAATCTAGAGGATGGACGCAAGAGGAAATGGCTGATAAGCTAAAAATTAAGCGTTCACTAGTAGGTGCTTATGAAGAAGAAAGGGCAGAGCCAAAACTAGAAGCATTAGAGATAATGTCTGAACTATTTAAGCTTTCCCTTGATCAATTATTACTCCAAGACTTATCCGTAGATGGAAGTGGTGGCTATTTGGAACAACGTCGCAGACAAAAACTTGGAACAGAAGTAGCAATAGTTCAGTTTGTACCAATTAGAGCTGCAGCAGGTTATTTGACAGGCTATGCTGACCCTGACTTTGTAGATGAATTAAATACGTTCACTTTACCAATGCTCGCTCCTGGGCAATATCGTGCCTTCGAAATTGTAGGTGATAGTATGTTGCCAACGCCAAGTGGAAGTGTAATAGTAGGAGAGAAGGTGGAAAGAATGGATGATCTTAAAAATAATGGTAGCTACGTATTGCTCTCTAAGAGTGATGGTATCGTATATAAGCGTATTGCTAAAGATAAGGAAAAGAAGAATAAACTAACTCTGATTAGTGATAATCCTGTTTATGAACCCTACAGTGTGAGCGAAGAAGACGTATTAGAAATATGGAAGGCTGTATATATTCTTCAGAAGGCAAATACTATCCAACGTTGGGATGTAAATCAATTGGCCGGTATGGTAAGTAATCTTCAAGAAGAGGTGGTAAGCCTAAAGAAGAAACTTGCTTAGTTTATTAAATTAGTTATTCATTACTCTTCACTGATAACTTGCAATAAGTTTTTTACTTTATGTGCTGTATGGGTGAGTTCTGTAAAATCATTTCCAAGAATGGTTACATGCCCCATCTTGCGTCCTGGTTTAGTACTTGCCTTGCCATATAAATGAACAAACGTATTTCCTAGTTTAAGCACTTCACTCATGCCACTGTAGGCTACTTTTCCTGTATGCCCCTCTGCTCCAACTAAGTTTACTAATGCAGAAGGTTGTATTGCAGCAGTATTGCCAAGCGGTAATTGCAACATAATGCGCCATAGCATATCATATTGGCTACAGTAGTTTGCTTCAATTGTGTGATGTCCGCTATTATGAACCCTTGGGGCAATTTCGTTTACTAGTACATCATTATTTTTATCTACAAATAACTCTACTGCAAAGATACCGGGACTCTTTAGTTCTCTTAATACCTTAAAAGCAATTGCTTCTACCTTCCATAATACTTCTTTTACAAGTCTTGATGGAGATAGTTGGTAATCTAATAGGTTGTAGCGTATATCAAACACCATTTCCGCAGGCGGATAAATAGCAGTTTCACCTTTGTCGTTCATGGCTACAATTACGGCAATTTCTTTTTGCACTGCCACAAGCTTCTCCAATACAGAGGGTGCGTTGAAACCTTTTTCTACCTCATTCTTATCCTTTAATATCTGCACGCCTTTACCATCATAGCCACCTTCGCCAAGTTTATGTACTGCCGGCAGAAAGGATAGGTGGTTATTCAAGTCGCTAATCTTTTCTGTAACAACAAAATCAGACGTAGGTATATCGTGTTCTTTATAAAACTTTTTTTGAATTATTTTATTCTTAATGATGCGCAGTGTGGCAGGGGATGGATACACTCTTACGCCATCTTTTTGCAATTGTTCAAGCGCATCAACATTTACAGCTTCTATCTCTATAGTGATCGCATCTAGTCCCTTACCAAAGTTATAAACCGTATTGTAATCTTGAATATCTCCTTTTGTAAAGTGATTGCATAAATGAGCGGCAGGGCAGTTGCTATCATTCTCTAAAACATGTGTTTCCACAACATAGTTAATGCCTGCTTGCAAAAGCATTCTTCCCAGTTGCCCTCCTCCTAATATGCCTACTTTCATGCTGTGGTTGTTTTGTGCGAAGATAATTTTTTAAGAATTAATAAGGATAATGAGTAATCCACAATTAATTTTTAGCATCATCCAATTATTGTTGAATTTCTGCTTTGCTAAACCTTAGTTTTACTTTATCCAATAGTTGATGTGCATCGGGTGATAACCTAAAACAAAAGATGCCGGCAATCATTAATCCAGAAAAGATTACAAACTTTACAATGATGGCTTCCCATCTTATAAAGAAACTTCCTATCCAATAAGCAATGCCAAACGAGGCGGCAGTGAGTAATATTGTTAATACTGTTTTGCCATCAAAGGGTTGCATTTTGAATTTTCTTCTTATAAACTCAAAGCGGATATAATTATAAATGCTCATCGAAATTAGCTGTGCATAAGCAGAACCAATTATACCATATTCTTTAATAAGGAAATAGTTGGTTGGTAGAATTAAAACAATCAAAATTAACCCACTAAAAAAGTCAAACCGCCAATGTGACGAGGTCAATATTACCATTCCATTTACACCCGTACCAGCATCAATTATACGTACTAGTCCTAAAATAATCATAGCATCTATCCCAGCCAAATATGTAGGATTAAGGTTTAGGGAATGTATAGTTCCTGCTGCATTCAATACTACATTACCATATATAAACAGACTAGCTAATAACATGTTAATGCAACTACGCGTATAAATTCTGTTTACTTCTGCTAAATCTTTGTCTTTCCATGCCTGCGAAAGCACGCCTACACTAATAGCCTGCAAACTACGTTGAGGCACTTGCACTAGGTTGGCCATATATTGCGCTAGTGTAAATATACCAGCCGCACTAATGTTTACCAGTCCGCCAATGAATATTCCATCAACAGTTTGACCAAGTGCTCCAATGATTACGCCACTAAACATTAGCCCTTGCATCCATAGCATCTTCTTCCAGAACTTCTTTGTTACTCGGCTAACCTTGAAACATAGATAAAATCTTTTTTGCCTTACTATATATACAAGTAGTATTAAAAAGATAGCTAGGTATAATCCAGAGAATAGATAGATGAATACATTAAAACTTACTAGTTTAAAATAGTATAGCGCAATGAGAGCCGATGTGAATATCCGTAATACTGTCTCCTTTAAAAAGTTGGTAATAACAGTTTTATGCATTACCCATGCCAACGATTCTAACACAGTAAAGAGTAAAAGGCCTAAACCAAAAGGGAATATCCAGAAATAGTAATCGAGAAACAATTGTGATCCTCTACTAAACTTTCTGATCATGAAAGGTTGATATATAATCCCTATACCAAGTACTAGTACAAAGCCAATCAAAGCAGCACAAAGTACCCACGTAACCAAGTCGTTCTCTTTGTCAGGCAGATTGTCTTTATAATAAGGATAGAATTTATAAATAACAGAGATAGCCCCAAGGCTAGCAAACGCATAGATATTGGTAGAGAAATCAAAAAATAAACGAGTGAGTCCAAATTGCGCTTCAGTAAACGTTCCATTCTTGGTATACAGGTAAATGTTTATTGCTCCGATTATAAAACCGATGTATAAAAGTATGCTTGAAGTAATTGCCTGTTTTCGGATGTTTGCCATAATGCACTGCTAAAAAGTTGCCCCTCAATGCAATGCGAAATAGTTTCGCATTGCATTGAGGGGCTGTAAATGTAATTGAAGGAAATTATATAGAATCTTTCATTTTATTAATTCATTCATAAAATCTCATAACTCATAAACCACAATTCACAACTAGTCTACATCTTTACTACTTTCTTGTTTATCACACTTTTACTGGTGTTGATGTTAACATTGTAGGTGCCAGCACTAAGTGTTTTAAATGCAGCTATTGAGAGTGTACTAAATCCTTTTTGCCCTTGTACTTTCTGCGTATAAATTAGTTTTCCATTAATATCGAACACACGAATGGTTAGCGCATCTTCCTTAACTAAATAAAGACTAACGCTTAAATCTGTATTGCGAACAGGGTTAGGGTATACATCAGCCGTTAATGTTTGCAAGCTATTTCCACTTGTAACCAGTGTAATTGTTTGGCTATAATTATAACTTCCATTTTTACTTATCAGCTTCAAACGGTAGTAAATCTTTGTTGCATTAGATACTTTGTCAGTAAAACCATAATTGCTTGCGCCAATACCACCTTTACCTGCTACCGAACCAACAACAGAGAAGTTAACCCCATCAAAACTTCTTTCTATAGTTGTAGAAGCATTATTTGCATCATTAGTTATCCAGTTTAAGTTCACCAAATCATTGGCTACATTTCCGCTAAAAGAAGCCAATGTAATAGGCAATGGAACTGTATAACAAATTTCCAGACGTGGTTTAACAGAATCCGCATCACCAAAAGAATTAAATATCATGCTATTGTATGTCTCTTCAGTCTGCAATCTCAACAACATTCCATAGTTACTATCAGGATGATTCACCCATAGTTGAGCAAAGTCTGTCATGTCTACCACATAATCCTGTGCTAGGCTAGTACTTTGTGCCAAAGTTTTCTGGCTTGCATTTGTTGTAGCAGGTTGTGTAGCCCAACCAACATTAAACATATTCCAAGGACTAGTTACTCGTTGAATCAACGATGTATTGTTCGATCCAAATGTTGCATCTTTTAGGTTGCCATTATCCAAACCAGCCTTCTTTGCATACAAATAGAGTTTTGCACTTGTGATGGTAGCATCTTTAGGCACTGAGTCTAATTTATATTTAAACAGTGTTCTTTGTGTCCAAAAAGGATAACCCCAAGAATTGTTACTCCATCCCAACGATTCTAATTCAGAGTTACCCCATGTTCCAGCAGTAGTAGCAAAGTTATTGTTTAGTAGTGCCTGCTGATAGTTTCCACTCGATGAGTCTGCCTTCAGTGCTATACTATTAGTACAGCTAGGTACTGTATAACAAATCTCTAGGCGAGGTTTCAATGAATCTGCATCGCCAAAAGAGTTAAATATCATACTGTTATAGGTTTGCTCAGTTTGCAATCTTAGCAATACACCATAGTTACTTTCAGGTTTATTTACCCAAAGCTGTGCAAAGTCTGTCATGTCTACCACATAGTTCTGAGCAAGGCTGGTACTTTGTGCCAATGTTTTCTGTGTAGCATCCGTTACAGTAGCTGGTTGTGTAGCCCATCCTACAGAAGTCATATTCCATGGAGCTTTTACCCTTTGTATTAATGACGTGTTTTTACTACCAAAGGTTGGGTCTTTTAGGTTACCATTATGTAGCCCCACTGTTTTGGCAAAAAGAAATAATTTAGCACTTGTAACGGTTGCATTCTTGGGTATTGCACTAAGATTATACTGAAATAGTGTTCTATTAATCCATGATGGAAAGCCTGATGCACTATTCGTCCAACCGAGAGACTCTATTTCTGATACTCCAAAATATCCAGAAGATGGTTGATTGGCATAGTTAATATTAATTACAGCTTCTTTAAATACACTGCTATCAGCAATGGCTCTAATAACTAAACTGTTTGAACAGGTTTGTGCATACCCACCAACAAAGAGGGCGATAAGAATAATGGAAAATAAAATTCGGTTCATTGTATATTATTAATGATAATTAAACAACCTTAAAAGCTACAAAGTAGTAGTTGTTTGCCGCAGCTATCAATTCTAATTTGATATAGTACGACTGTATAAAATCTAGATAAGCTTTAAACTCGTGTGTAGGAACAACGAACTCATCGAAGAAGATGATGTCTCCCTTTTTAAGAAACGGTGCTAATGAGGTTAATCCAAATAGGGTAGAGGAATACAAATCGGCATCCATCATCAATACATTCCTTTTATTAGGATTAAACTCTTTTACAAATGTGGGTATAGTTTGCTGAAATAAACCTGTGTAGAACTTGCCTCTGCTGTCGTTGATAACAGGAACTTTAAAATCGGTAGAGAAATATCCTTTCTTATATACGCCCCAATCTTCTGGCAATCCATCAAAAGTATCAAAACCATAAAATCTACTTTCGGGGTGTTTGTTTTGCTCTAACCATAATTTAAAAGAATATCCATCCGCTACGCCAAACTCCATGTAGTTTATTTCGCCATCAAGTTTTTCTGTTTCAAATACGTGTTTGTAAAAGTTGTTACGCTTAAAGTAGTCCCAATTGCTGGGAAAGTCGTTGTAGCTAACTCCTTTGTTTTCAGCAGCCCATTTAGAGAATTTGGTTAAATAAGAAAGATTATCAAACAAGCCTGTAAACACACCAAATATCACATGAAGTCTTAGCTGAATAAATAAAATCTTAGTATAGCGTATAAAGAACAATTTCATGCTGCAATATTAGGATAAAACGGCTTACAGTGAACAGTGAACAGTGAACAGTGAACAGTGAACAGTTAGCAGTAATCAGTAATTAGTGAACAGTGAACAGTAAACAGTGAGAAGAAAGAAACCAGTGAGACGTAATCAGGTGGTATTTGGCTTTTAACAATTTTGAAATCACTAATCACTAATCACTAATCACTGTTCACTGATAACTGTTTACTGCTCACAATTAAATGATAACTGTCTTCACCATTACCACATTTAGTATAAGTGGCACACCGTCTTCTTTTCTAAAGGTTATCGTTTTATCGTCATAGCCAATTAGTTTTACATTCATTTCAAGCAAATCGTATAGTGACGTGTTTATTATGAAATTACCATCGGCATCGCTCATTACCCTTTTCCCTACCCCTACTAGGTACAGCTGCACGTTGGGCAATGGCGCATGAGATAAACTATCTGTGCATAAACCCGTTATTTCAGATAGTTCTCCGTGCCCTGTGTATTTTATTCCCCATAAACGCCCTTGGTCTCTTTTGCTCGATGCGTCGTCTAGGCTATAATGGGCTTCCACTTCATCCCATATATGTGTTATGAGGTCTTTTATTTCAGCATTTTGTTTTTTAAGGCTACTTATTGCCGTTGTTACTACTGTCTTTGCATTACTTATAGCAGCAATAATGGGTTTTGCCGTGTTTATAGTGGTGGTTACTTGTGCAATGGTAGGTGATACGATGGCAATACCACCAGCCAATCTGCGGGCAGCATCGCCGTCTATCAACAAACCAGCAGCAGCTAACAATTTTGCATCTGTTTTCATGTCGGGCATCTTCTTATTACTTATTTCTAAACCATAAAAAGCCCTTGCCGATGCAAGTATATCGTTCAATGCAATGGCATTGTTTAAACTGTTATAAAAAGAAATGATAAATTTTCTAAGCAACCTGCGTTGTGGTCTTGCAAGTTCCACGGCAGCATGATAAACCTGATTTGCGGCTACTATGGCTGCTTTGCCATTATTGTAGTTAGTTACATCGGTATCCAATCGGGTGGAAGTGGCTGTAGAAAGTATATTATCTGTGGGAACGGCGACACCATCTTTTTTAGCTTTTGCGGTGTTCATGGCTAGTATGAAGCCAGAAATAGAATTTGGGAAAGTTCTTACAATACTCATAACAAACAGTTTTACGCAATGAAACGTGATTAATAAAAAATTATTTAACCAACCATCGCGATATTCACTGTTGAGGCTCCACTTTTTTTATAGTGAAGTAAGAACCTAATAAGAAACGATAATCTTCTTTTGAAAAAGTAAAGATATACATTAAAAAAGCATTCGAACGAATATTATCAACTCATATTAAAAGAACTATTTTATTGAAGAAAAAATAGATGTATTTGACGGCTAAACAAGTCACCTTTTTGCATGAGAAGGTCTCTTAAATAACTTTTAAGTGACCTTTTTATGTGAGAAGGGCATTTAAATAATTTCTCGGAGACCTTTTTACGTGAGAAGGTCTCTTAAATAACTTCTCAGTGACCTTTTTATATGAGAAGGCCTCTTAAATAACTTTTAATTACCCCATTATTGCAAGCAATTAGGTTTTTAGGCTTAATTTAGGGCGTTTACAGCTATAAAGTGGCATAAATTGTTTTTCGGGAGGAGGGTTTTGTGATGTGATATGTGGTATTATTGCAAAGGGATTGTTGGTTAATATAAATGAGTGCAAAATCAAGAAATGACAAATAAAATTATCGATTATTATAAACTTAGAACTTGTAGGTATAAATATTTAGCAAATTTGTTAGACAAAGAATGTATTACTCTAATAATGATTTTATGGGCAATTCCTTAGTTTTGCTGAAGGACAAAGCGGGATGGGCACAGCCTTCTTTATTGCGCTTTCAATATTTTCTATCCTTATAACCGTATTTACGTGGCTTATTTTGAAAATAATTTTTCGTTTGGTAAATGCAAAGGTTACTAATAAGTTAGTGTGGGTGATAGCTAGTTGCGCAGGGATAGTTTATTTTACGGTGCTTGGGAAGTGGATTTTTGGTTGGTAAAGCAATAATTAAATTTTCTATATGAAATGATACAGCTGTCGTTCAAGATTTGAAAACAATTTACTTCAATTAATAAGTCTGCAAAAATTATTTGGAATGACAAAATCACTACTTATTTGTTTATTCGCATTGATACTTTTATCAAGTTGCTATTACAGTGATAAAGAAGAAGCAAAAAAACTAAATTCATTAGGCTTATGGTATATAGATAATGGTGACGCAATTAAAGCACTTGCTTTTTTTATCAAAGCGTCACAGTTCAAAAATATTTCTAATTCTGATAGAACTTTTTATTTTGAAAATGTTGCAAATGCATATATAAAAACTCAACTCATAGACTCGGCTAGATACTTTTATTTTAAAGCCGCTTCATTAAACTCAAGGCATTCATATTATTACCTGACCAATATTGCACAAATTTATTTAATTGATAGAAAAGTAGATTCGGCTTTGAATTATTTGGAAGAAGCACTTGACACAGATAGTTCAAAGCCAATAGTGAATAATTTACTTGGACTAATATATATGGGAAGCTACGGCCATGACTATTATAATCCAGAAAAAGCAATAATTTATAATAGAAAAACTAGTTTTTTCTCAAATGATGCATCATCAAAGTTTGTTTTAGCACAAAATGAATACTTAATAAATAACGTAGCAGAATCCTTGAAAATATTGTATGAACTACATGACGAAGTTCCTGACTATGAACCTTACTTAGTTTCACTCATTCTAATTGAAGGTGAACGGAATAATTTAATTGAACTTGAAAAACTATTATTAGAACTTAGAGGGAGAAACATAGGAAAATTTAATCAAATTAAGGAACAAATAAAGCCCGGAGAGCATAAAATTAGATGGAAGTTCAAAACTGCCCCGCTACCGCACGTCAAATCAGTGTTTTGTACGGACTCGCTGCTCCCGCGCCTTCTGTGACGCGTGGCTTCGCTTAGATATCTTACCAGTATTTTGTAATATTATTATTATGGATAATCTTATTTTGGACTATCCCAACCTGAGGATATTTGCATTAGCACCGAAGATATTTGCTAGGGGCATGTTGACACAATGCTTAGAGAGGAATGAATATAAATGCTAAAAAATAATCATCATTTTAAACCATTCCACATCTTAATGTTCTATGTGCTTATCATTAACTCAATCATTAAAAAATGAAACTTACTTTATTAAACACGCTATTGGCTTTTTCATTGTTTGCTTACAGTTTGCCTTCCTATAGTCAGTCGGTTCAGCCTGCCGATTCTTTGCAAGCATTTATTCTTACTCCACCTCCTTCCGATGCGCCTCGCATTAATGGTGCTAAAGTATTTGGCGTGCGTCCCGGTTCTCCATTTATGTTCACTGTAGCAGCTACAGGTATTCGTCCTGTGAAGTTTAGTGCAACAGGTTTGCCAAAAGGACTTTCGCTCGATTCGAAAAAAGGATTTATTACAGGTAGCATTACAACTAAAGGAACGTATGAAGTAATGCTAAAAGCAAAGAATGCAAAGGGTAGTGCAGAAAGGAAATTGAAGATAGTAGTGGGTGAAACCATTGCTTTAACCCCGCCAATGGGATGGAATAGTTGGAATGTTTTTGCCGCAGAAGTTTCTGCTGATAAGGTAAAACGTGCTGCCGATGCGATGGCGAATAGTGGATTGATAAACCATGGATGGACGTATATAAACATTGATGATTACTGGGAAAACAATCACAAAAAGAGAAATGATCCTACACTACAAGGCGATTTCAGGGATGCACAAGGTAATGTGCTACCCAATGCTCGCTTTGCCGATATGAAAGGTTTGGTAGATTATATTCATGATAAGGGGTTGAAAGCAGGACTTTATTCTTCGCCAGGGCCACTTACTTGTGGTAGTTGTGCAGGTAGTTGGCAGCACGAAGAGCAAGATGCGCGCACATATGCCAATTGGGGCTTCGATTATTTAAAGTACGATTGGTGTTCTTATGGTAAAATTGCCCAAGATACTAATCAGAAGGATGTACCTCTTTATATAAAAAACAAAAGCAAAGATTCGGCAGGGGCAATTTATCCTTATGCCTTAATGGGTAAGGCTTTAGTTGCCCAAAAACGAGATATTGTGTATAGTCTTTGTCAGTATGGAATGGCGGATGTATGGAAATGGGGTGCAACGGTAAATGGTAATTGCTGGCGTACTACAGGCGATATTATTGATACTTGGAAAAGCATGAGTTCTATAGGGTTTAAGCAAGATAAATGTGCACCCTACTCTGCGCCTGGTCAATTTAACGACCCTGATATGCTAGTAGTTGGTTATGTGGGTTGGGGCAGACCTCATCCTACAAGGCTTACTCCCGATGAGCAATATACACATATAAGCTTATGGAGTTTATTGGCTGCACCGCTGTTATTAGGATGCGACATGGAGAAATTGGATGCCTTTACACTTAATCTGATAACCAATGATGAAGTGATTGATGTGGATCAGGATGCACTTGGCAAAGCGGCTACAAAAGTATATTCTACTAACACGGTTGATGTGTATGCAAAACCATTAGAGGATGGAAGTATTGCTGTAGGATTGTTTAATAGGGGAGCAGAAAAAGCAAGCATTGCCGCTACTTGGAAAGATTTAGGCATTGCAGGTAAATGGAAAGTAAGGGATTTGTGGAGGCAGAAAGATTTAGGTACGCAAACAGATAAGTTTGAAGCAGAAGTAGCATCGCATGGGGTAGTGTTGACAAAGTTGAGTGCTAATAAATAGGAAATACTTATAAATGCTTGGCAGGTAATTGCTTCAGGAGGTAAACAAAAAGGTTTAGGGTTTAATGGATTTTAGTAGATATTAATGTCCTATAAATATTTTGAATTTAAAGGAGGGTTATTCATTTATTGTTTGTTTAATTTGTGTATATGCTGTGCATAGATTCTTATACAATAAAAGTAAATTTTATTCGTTAGGCAACAATTCATTCTGATGGGGCATCTTTGTTCAAAAAACTGCCTTTTATGAATAATAAGTTTATCCTTGTAGCATTACTTAATTTGTTTTGCTTTGTTGGCTTTAGTCAATCAAGCCCTTCTTTTACTGGGGGTGCAACACAATCATTAACCATTTGTGAAAATGCATCAAGTTATGTAATTGATAATTACTTTCCTACCTATGATGCATCTACGGGATTAGTACTTACCTATTCTATTAAAGCTGCACCTTCACATGGCACTTTACATGGGTTTCCAGGTTCAGGAAGTTCTAATGGTAGTGTATTCTCTCCATCTGGATTTAATTATTCTCCCACGTCAAACTATAGTGGTACGGATGCTTTTGCTATTACAGTATCTAATGGTGTTGCATCGGCAACTACTACCATTAGTGTAACTATAAATCCGTTACCCACAGTAGCCGCCATAACAGGAACAAACTACGCTTGTAGGGGCACAAGTAAAACACTAAGTGATGCAACTAAGGGTGGTAAATGGAGTAGCTCTAACGATCTTGGAGCCTCAATAGATAGCCTTACAGGTGTTGTTTCGGCATTAGCAGTTGGTTCCTTTACCATTAGTTATACTGTTACAAATGCTACAACAGGTTGTAGTAATGCAGCAACAACAACTTTTAGTGTAAGTGCATATCCTTTTGTGCCAGGTATTACAGGTACTTCTCCAATATGTGCTGGAACTACCACTACCTTCTCAAACGTTACTTCGGGAGGAATTTGGACGAGCAGCAATAAAGCTATTGCAACGATTGACAGCACTTCTGGATTAATAACTTCGATAGCTTCTGGTACATCTTCAATAACTTACTCAGTTACAAATAGCTATGGGTGTACTTCTACTTCTAGTAAAAATATTGTGGTTAGTACATCTCCTACTGTTGCGGCCATTACCTCTACTTCAACAAGTTTGTGTATTGGGGCAACGGCAACATTAACCGAAACTACTACTGGTGGTACGTGGAGTAGTAGCAATACCTCCATTGCAACAGTAGCTACTGCTGGCTTTAGAACTGCAACTGTAACAGCAGTAAGTGCTGGAACAGATACTATATTATATACAGTTACCAATGGTACTGGATGTTCTACATCGAGTAAATTGGCGATTACGGTTGCTGCAAAACCTGTTATTGGCGCTTTAACTGGTAATACAAATGTTTGTGTGGCTTCTTCTTCTCAGCTTGCAAGTACTACTACAGGAGGAACTTGGGCCTCCTCAAATACTGCTGTTGCTACAGTAAATAGTTCAGGGTTAGTTACAGGAGTAGCAGCAGGAACTGCAAACATTATTTACACAGTTACCAATGGTACAGGTTGTAGTTCATTTGTATTTGCAAGTATTACTGTAAGTACTTCTCCTGCGGTTTCAGCCATTACTGGTACTAACTCACTTTGTGTTAGCTCTACCTCTCAGCTAGCAAATGCAACTACAGGAGGTACATGGAGTAGCCGTAATACAACAATTGCTACGGTAGATAATAATGGCTTAGTAACAGGTGTGGCCTTAGGTAAAGATACCATCAGCTATGCTGTAACAAATGCAGGTGGATGTACTACAACAGTTACTTATGCCATAACTGTTAACTCTGCATTGTCGGTTTCTGCTATTTCAGGAAGTTCAACTGCGTGTACTGGAACTGTTACTACTTTAACAGATGCTACTACAGGTGGAACATGGAGTAGCAGTAATACTTCTGTAGCTACAATTGATGCTACAACAGGTATTGTTACCCCGCTTGTTGCAGGGTTCACAGTAATAAAATATACGGTGGGTAGTGGTACTTGTACCAATTCTGCTTCAGGGAATCTTACTGTAAATACTTCACCTTCCATAACTGCAAATAGTGTTTCTACATTAACTCTTTGCTCTAGTGATTCATCACAAATTACCAATGCAACAAGTGGTGGCGTTTGGACCAGTAGCAATACAAGTGTGGCTACTGTTTCTCAAACAGGAAAGGTGAAACCAGTAACAACCACTACCACTAAAACAGCAACAATAAGCTACACAATAACGAATGCTTCGGGATGTGCTGCTGTTTCAGCAACAACCTTAACGGTAAATCCTAGTCCTAATTCTTTCACTATCTCTGGTAGTGATGCAACTTGTAGAGGTACTAATTTAACCTACACAACTACAAGCACAGGTGGCACATGGAGTAGTAGTAATACGGCTGTTGCCACTATTACAAACTTTGGTGGTACTAATGGTCGAGCAACTACATTGAGTGTGGGTACTACAACCATTGCATACACAGTTACTAATGGAAGCTGTTCGGCGGTTTCTTCAATATCACTTGACGTAGCAACTAGTGTTTCCGTATCACCAATTGATGGAGCTGCAACTGCTTGTGTTGGTACTTCTGTTACTTACACAGATTCTACTACAAGCGTAGGTGCTGGTGGTGGTGCAACAGCTACATGGTCTGTGACCAATGGAACAGGTGCTGCTACAATCGTAGCAAATACTGGTGTTCTTACTCCAACAGTTGCGGGTACTGTTACCATAACCTATACTGTTACTAACGGACGTGGTTGTACTGGTACAGCTACTAAAACAATTACTATATATGCCGCGCCAACAGTTGGTGCTATTTCTGGTGCTGCTACTGTTTGTACGGGTTCTACCATCACTTTGTCTGATGCAACTAGTGGTGGAAAATGGACAAGTGCCAATGCTTTACAAGCTTCAGTTGATTCATCAACAGGTGTTGTAACTGGTATTGCAGCTACAAATTCAGTCAATATAAATTATACGGTTACAAATGTTGGTGGATGCTCTGCAACCGTAAATTACCCGATAAGAGTTAATGCAGGAACAGTAATCAGTAAGAATACACCAGCAACATCTTCATTGTGTGTTGGAAGTACTGTTACAATAACTAATGGTACTGCAAACGGATATTGGTCTTCAAATAATACTTCAGTTGCTACAGTAAATAGTTCTACAGGTGTAGTAACTGCTGTTAAAGCTGGTACTGCTACTATACAATATGTAGTTGTAAATGGAGTAGGATGTTCTAGCGTAGCCAATACAACAGTAACGGTAAATACCTTACCAACATTAAGTGTATCTACTGGTACTGCAAGTGCTTGTGTAGGAGCTTCTAGTCAATTATACAATACTTCAACAATACCTAGCGGAGGTTCTGCAGTTTGGAGCAGTAGCAATACATTAATTGCTTCAGTTAACAGTGCCAGTGGTGTGGTAGCAGGAGTAGCAGCAGGGACTTCAAAAATATCTTACAAAATAACAAACAGTAATGGTTGTGCTGATTCCGTATCTACAAGTTTTACAGTTAATGCAAATCCTACTGTAGCAGCAATCACATCGCCATCATCTACTGTTTGCGTTGGAAGCAAATTGCAAATAGCTGATGCAACCTCTGGTGGTACTTGGGGCATAAATGATATTACAAAAGCAACTATCTCAACTGCTGGCTTAGTAACAGGTATTGCGGTAGGAGATGTAATAGTAACCTATTCTGTTACTCAAAATGGTTGTACTACTACAGTTATAGCAAATGGTACAGTAGAGCCATTGCCAGTTGTTGCTGCCATTACTGGTACCACTACTTTCTGTCAGGGAAGCACTATTAAATTAGCAGATGCAACTGCAAGCGGTGTATGGGCTAGTAGCAATACTAGCATTGCGACGGTAGATGCAACAGGAACAGTTACGGGTGTATCTGGAGGAACTACAAACATTACATACACCGTGACTAGTGCTTACGGATGTGCCACTACCGTTACAAAGAGTGTTACCATCAATGCACTTCCTTTAGTTGCCGCAATAACTGGAAATGCAGCTATTTGTTTCGGAAGTACTACTACCCTTGCAGATGCTACTACAGGTGGTGTTTGGAGTAGTAGCAATACTTCGATAGCTAAAGTTTCTGCTGGCACAATAACTACAGTAGCAACTGGTGTTGATACGATTAGTTATACTGTTACCAATAGTAATGGTTGTGTAACCACAGTAACAAAACAAATAACCGTTAATGCAACGCCTTCGGCTTCATTTACAGTAAATAAAAATTCTCAGTGTATAAGTGGTAACCTGTTTGTATTTACCAATACGAGTACTATAAGCGCAGGTTCAGTTACATACTCTTGGACAATAGATGGTAAAACGTTTACCACTACAAGTCCTACATACACATTTACTTCTGCAGGAAAATACACTATTAAATTAGTTGTTACTAGTGGTACTGGTTGTGCTGATAGTACAATACAGAATGTAACAGTGAATCCAAAACCTACTCCTTCATTTAGTATTAATACTGCCAATCAATGTTTAACAGGTAATAGTTATGTATTTACCAATGCAAGCACTATCAGTAGCGGCAAGGAAACATTTATTTGGAGTTTTGGTGATGGAAGTAGTGCTTCTATTGCAACAAGCCCTACCTATTCATACACGAAAGCTGGTACATATACCGTACAATTAACTGCCACAAGCGATAGCAGTTGTGTAGATAGTACGTCTCAAACTGTGGTTCTTACTGCCAATGTTACACCAACATTATCAATTAGTGCATCTGCAACAAGTATATGTGCAGGAACAAGTGTAACCTTCACGGCAACACCTACAAATGGTGGAGCGAATCCAACATATCAATGGAAAAAGAATGGAAATAATGTGGGTACCAATTCAAGTACTTACAGTGATAATTCATTAGCAAATAATGATGCACTCACTTGTGTAATGACAAGTAGTGTAACTTGTGTAACCGCTACAACCGCTACTAGCAATAGTATTAAAGTGGCTGTGGCTGCTTATGCAACACCAACTGTTAGTGTTGCTGCTACTGCAACAAGTATATGTAAAGGAACAAGTGTAACCTTTACTGCCACTCCTACTAATGGAGGAACTACTCCCTCTTATCAATGGCAAAAGAATGGTTTAAATGTGGGGTCAGGATTAACAACATACACTGATGCTTCTTTAGTTAACGGAGATAAGATAACTTGTATTTTAACAAGTAGTGTAACCTGTGTTACTGCAAGAACAGTTACAAGTACTGCGGTTACCATGAAAGTGAATCAACCATCAACTAGCACCACAACTGCTAGCTTTTGTTTTGGCAGTAGCTATACGTTTAATGGCTCAACTTATACCAGTGCAGGGACTTATGTAAAACACCTTACTAATAGTGTGGGTTGTGATAGTGCCGCGACTTTAGTATTGACAGTTAAGGCAATATCTACAAGTACCACAACTGCAAGTATTTGTTCTGGTGGTAGCTATACATTCAATGGTTCTGCTTACACAAGTGCAGGTACATACATTGCACACTTAACAAACAGTGTGGGTTGTGATAGTGCTGCTACATTAGTATTGACAGTTAAGGCTACTTCTACAAGCACCACAACCGCAAGTATCTGTTCTGGTGGAAGCTATACGTTCAATGGTTCTACTTATACTTCAGCAGGAACTTATGTAAAACACCTTACAAATAGTGTTGGTTGTGATAGTGCTGCTACATTAGTATTGACAGTTAAGGCAATATCTACAAGTACCACAACTGCAAGTATTTGTACTGGTGGTAGTTATACATTCAATGGTTCTACTTACACAAGTGCAGGAACATACATTGCACACTTAACAAACAGTGTTGGTTGTGATAGTGCTGCTACTTTGGTATTAAGTGTTAAACCAACTTCTACTAGCACCACTACCGCAAGTATTTGCTTTGGAGGTAGCTATACTTTCAATGGTTCTACTTATACCTCAGCAGGAACTTACGTAAAACACCTTACAAACAGTGTTGGTTGTGATAGTGCTGCTACATTAGTATTGGCAGTTAAGGCAACATCAACTAGTACCACAACTGCTAGCATTTGTTCTGGTGGTAGCTATACATTCAATGGCTCAATTTATACAAGTGCTGGTACATACACTGCACACCTAACTAACAGTGTGGGATGTGATAGTGCTGCTATTTTGGTATTGAGTGTTAAGCCAACTTCTACTAGCACAACAACTGCAAGCATCTGTGCTGGAACTTCTTATACTTTCAATGGCTCTACTTACACCTCAGCAGGAACTTATGTAAAACTCCTTACAAACAGTGTGGGTTGTGATAGTGCTGCTACTTTAGTATTAAGTGTTAAACCAACATCAACAAGCTCTACAATAGCAAGAATTTGTTCTGGTGGAAGCTATACGTTCAATGGTTCTACTTATACTTCAGCAGGAACTTATGTAAAACACTTAACAAACAGTGTAGGTTGTGATAGTGCTGCGACATTAATATTGAGTGTTAAACCAACTTCTACAAGTACCACTACTGCAAGTATTTGTTTTGGCAGTAGCTATACTTTCAATGGTTCTACTTACACTTCTGCAGGAACATACGTTGCACACCTGACGAATAGTGTAAGTTGTGATAGTGCCGCTACTTTAGTATTAAATGTTAAACCTACATCAACAAGTACCACAACTGCAAGCATCTGTTCTGGTAGTAGCTACGCATTTAATGGTTCAACTTATACCAGTGCAGGAACATACGTTGCACATTTAACCAACAGTGTAGGGTGTGACAGTGCTGCAACTTTGGTATTGACAGTTAACTCAACATCAACCAGCACAACAACAGCAAACATATGTTCTGGTGGTAGTTATACTTTCAACGGTTCTACTTATACCACAGCAGGAACTTATGTAAAACACCTAACAAACAGTGTTGGTTGTGATAGTGCTGCTACATTAATATTGAGTGTTAAACAAACTTCTACAAGTACCACAACTGCTAGCATTTGTTCTGGTGGAAGCTATACATTCAATGGTTTCACTTACATAAGTGCTGGTACATATATCGCACATCTAACAAACAGTGTGGGCTGTGATAGTGCTGCTACTTTAGTATTGAGTGTTAAACCAACATCAACTAGTACCACAACTGCAAGCATATGTTCTGGAACTTCTTATACCTTCAATGGTTCAACATATACTTCAGCAGGAACATACATTGCACACTTAACTAACAGTTTAGGATGTGATAGTGCTGCTACTTTAGTATTAAGTGTTAAGCAAACTTCTACAAGCACAACAACAGCAAGTATCTGTTCAGGAGGTAGCTATACTTTCAATGGTTCTACTTATACTTCAGCAGGAACATACATTGCACACCTGACAAACAGTGTTGGATGTGACAGCGCAGCAACTTTGGTGTTGACAGTTAAACCAACATCAACTAGCACATCAACAGCAAGCATTTGTTCTGGCGGTTCATATACCTTTAATGGTTCTACTTATACCACAGCAGGAACATACACTGCACACCTAACAAACAGTGTAGGATGTGATAGTGCCGCTACTTTGGTATTAACAATTAAACCAACATCAACAAGTACAACAACAGCAAGCATCTGTTCAGGAGGTAGCTATACTTTTAATGGTTCAACTTATACTAGTGCAGGAACATACATTGCACACCTGACTAATAGTGTAGGTTGTGATAGTGCCGCTACTTTGGTAATAAGTATTAAGGCAACATCAACAAGTACCACAACTGCAAGCATCTGTTCTGGCGGATCTTATATCTTCAATGGCTCAACTTATACCAGTGCCGGAACATACATTGCACATTTAACAAACAGTCTGGGTTGTGACAGTGCCGCTACTTTGGTATTAACAATTAAACCAACGTCAACAAGTGCCACCACAGCAAGCATATGCTCTGGCGGATCTTATATCTTCAATGGCTCAACTTATACCAGTGCCGGAACATACATTGCACATTTAACAAACAGTCTGGGTTGTGACAGTGCCGCAACTTTGGTGTTGACAGTTAAATCAACATCAACTAGTACCACAACAGCAAACATATGTTCTGGTGGTAGTTATACTTTTAATGGTTCAACTTATACTTCAGCAGGAACATACACTGCACACCTAACCAATAGTGTAGGCTGTGACAGTGCCGCTACTTTGGTATTGAGTTTTAAGCCAACATCAACAAGCACAACAACAGCTAGTATCTGTTTAGGAGGAAGTTATACTTTCAATGGTTCAACTTATACTTCTGCAGGAACTTATGTAAAACACTTGACCAATAGTGCAGGCTGTGATAGTGCCGCAACTTTGGTGTTGACAGTTAAACCAACATCAACAAGTACTACAACCGCAAGTTTCTGTACTGGCGGATCATATACTTTCAATGGCTCTACTTATAATACAGCGGGAACTTATACGGCACATTTAACAAATAGTGTTGGCTGTGATAGTACTGCAACTTTAGTGTTGAGTGTTAAATCTCCTACAGTTTCTACAAGTACTGCAAGCATTTGTACAGGAAGTTCTTATACATTTAATGGAGTAGCATATACCACAGTTGGAACATACATTGCACACCTAACAAACAGTGTAGGCTGTGATAGTATAGCTTCATTGGTATTGACTGTTAAAGCCAATTCATCATCTACTACATCAGCAAGTATTAAACTTGGCGATAGTTATTTATTTAATGGAACTTCCTACACCGCATCGGGTACTTATACTGCTCATTTAACCAATAGCGTAGGCTGCGATAGTGTTGCTACTTTAGTTTTAACTGTAAATAATCCAACTAGTTCATCAGTAAATGCGAGCATTTGTTCAGGTAGTAGTTACTTATTTAACGGTACAAGTTATTCTACTGATGGTACTTATACTACTCACTTAACCAATGCTGCTGGCGGTGATAGTATTGTTACTTTGGTTCTTGTTGTTAATATGCCAACAACTTCAACTACTACTGCAAGCATTTGTTCTGGTACTTCATACATATTTAATGGAACGACCTATACAATAGCAGGAACATACACCTCTCACCTAACAAACAGTGTTGGATGTGACAGTGCTGCTACTTTGGTATTGACAGTTAAACCAACTTCTACGAGCACAACGTCTGCCAGTATTTGTTCAGGAGGTAGTTATACTTTCAATGGTTCCACTTACACTAGTGCAGGAACATACATTGCACATTTAACCAATAGTGTAGGCTGCGACAGTACTGCTACCTTAGTATTGACCATTAAATCAATAACTGCTAGTACAACAACGGCAAGCATCTGTTCTGGCAGTAGCTATATCTTCAATGGTTCAACTTATACTTCAGTAGGAACATATACAGCACACCTAACAAACAGTGTTGGATGTGACAGTACAGCTACTTTGGTATTGACTATTAAATCAACTTCTGCAAGCACGACAACTGCCAGTATCTGTTCAGGCGGTAGCTATAACTTCAATGGTTCAACTTACACCAGTGCAGGAACTTACATTGCTCACCTGACAAACAGTGCTGGATGTGATAGTGTTGCTACTTTAGTATTGACCGTTAAACCTACATCAACCAGTACAACTACCGCTAGTATTTGTTCTGGAAGTAGCTATACTTTTAATGGAAGTGCATATACGAATGCTGGAACTTATACGGTTCATCTTACCAATAGTGTAGGCTGTGATAGTACTGCAACATTAGTTTTGACTGTAAAGGCGATAACTTCTTCTACCGTTAAAGCAAGTATTTGTTCAGGAAATGCTTATACATTTAATGGTAGTAGCTATGCAAGTGCAGGGACATACACTGCACACCTTACAAACAGTGTAGGTTGTGATAGTATTGCTACCTTAATATTGACTGTAAATAGTCCTTCTGCTTCTACCTCAACAGCAAGCATCTGTTCTGGAAGTAGCTATACATTCAACGGTACAGCTTATGATGTGGCAGGAACTTACACTGCCCATTTAACTAATGCAGTAGAATGTGATAGCGTTGCAACATTGGTATTGACTGTAAAAGCAACATCAACTTCTACCACATCTGCAAGTATCAAACAAGGAGAAAGTTATACTTTCAATGGAACTGTTTACACTGCATCTGGAACATATACTGCCCATTTAACCAATGCAGCAGGTTGTGATAGTATTGCTACTTTAGTATTATCAGTTATAGATCCAACAAGTTCTACCGTATCAGCTAGCATCTGTTCTGGAAGTAGTTATACCTTCAATGGAACTGTTTACACCACCGCAGGCACCTACACCGCACATTTAACCAATGCAGCAGGTGGTGATAGTACCGCTACTTTGATACTAACGGTAAATAGTGCTTCTGCTTCTACCACAACAGCAAGCATCTGCTCTGGAAGTAGCTATACCTTTAACGGCACAGCTTATGATGTGGCAGGAACCTACACTGCTCATTTAACGAATGCGGCAGGTTGTGATAGTGTTGCAACATTGGTATTGACTGTTAAACCAACATCAACTTCTACCACATCTGCAAGCATCAAACAAAGTGATAGTTATACTTTCAATGGCACTGTTTACACCGCTTCGGGAACCTACACTGCCCATTTAACCAATGCAGCAGGTTGTGATAGTACAGCTACATTAGTATTGTCAGTAATTGATCCAACAAGTTCTATTGTTAAGGCAAGTATCTGTTCTGGAAGTAGTTATACATTCAATGGAACAACTTATACCACCGCAGGAACCTACACTGCACTTCTTAAAAACGCGGCAGGTGGCGATAGTACTGTTACCTTAATATTGACTGTAAATAGTTCTTCTGCTTCAACTACCACTGCAAGTATTTGTTCAGGAAGTAGCTATACTTTCAATGGAACGGCTTATAGTGTAGCAGGAACTTATACTGCTCATTTAACAAATGCTGTAGGATGTGATAGTGTTGCAACATTGGTTTTAACCGTTAAAGCAAATTCTACTTCTACCACTTCTGCAAGCATCAAAAAAGGTGATAGTTATACTTTCAATGGCACTGTTTACACCGCTTCTGGAACATACACTGCACATTTAACCAATGCAGCAGGATGTGATAGTATTGCTACTTTGGTATTGTCAGTAATTGATCCAACAAGTTCTACGGTTAAGGCAAGTATCTGTTCTGGAAGTAGTTATTCTTTTAATGGTACAACTTACACTACTGCTGGTACTTACACTTCACACTTAACTAATGCGGCTGGTGGCGATAGTACAGCTACTTTAATATTGACTGTAAATAGTCCTTCTGCTTCAACTTCAACTGCAAGTATCTGTTCTGGAAGTATCTATACTTTCAACGGTACAGCTTATGATGTTGCAGGGACATACACTGTACATTTGACCAATGCGGTAGGATGTGATAGTGTTGCAACATTGGTTTTAACCGTTAAAGCAACTTCTACTTCTACCACTTCTGCAAGCATCAAAAAAGGTGATAGTTATACTTTCAATGGAACTGCTTACACAGTTTCTGGAACATATACTGCTAATTTAACCAATGCAGCAGGATGTGATAGTACTGCTACTTTGGTATTGTCAGTAATTGATCCAACAAGTTCTATTGTTAAGGCAAGTATCTGTTCTGGAAGTAGTTATACATTCAATGGAACAACTTATACCACCGCAGGAACCTACACTGCACTTCTTAAAAACGCGGCAGGTGGTGATAGTACTGCTACCTTAATATTGACTGTAAATAGTTCTTCTGCTTCAACTACTAATGCAAGTATCTGTTCTGGAAGTAGCTATACTTTTAATGGAACGGCTTATAGTGTAGCAGGAACTTATACGTCTAATTTAACTAATGCTTTAGGATGTGATAGTGTTGCAACGTTGGTATTAAGTGTTAAGGCAACTTCTACTTCTACCACTTCTGCAAGTATCAAACAGGGAGGAAGCTATACTTTCAATGGAACTACTTATACAGCTTCTGGAACCTACACGGTTAATTTAACCAATGCAGCAGGTTGTGATAGTATTGCTACTTTGGTGTTGTCAGTCATTGATCCAACAAGTTCTACCGTTAAGGCAAGTATCTGTTCTGGAAGTAGTTATACTTTTAATGGTACAACTTATACCACTGCAGGTACATACACTGCACTTCTTAAAAACGCGGCAGGTGGTGATAGTACGGCTACCTTAATATTGACTGTAAATAGTTCTTCTGCTTCAACCACCAATGCAAGTATCTGCTCTGGAAGTAGCTATACTTTTAATGGAACTGCATATAGTGTAGCAGGAACTTATACGGCGCATTTAACCAATGCTGTAGGATGTGATAGCGTTGCTACCTTAATATTAATTGTAAATAAGGCAACATCTTCCACTACAAACGATACTATTGTTAAGGGGCGTACTTACACATTTAATGGTAACGTTTATACTGCTGCAGGCACATACATTGTTCATTTAACCAATGCAGCAGGTTGTGATAGTATCGCTACTTTAGTATTAACCGAAGTTCAGGTGGTGCCAGTATCGTTTATGTCTTTCTATGCAAATTATCAAGAAGGGATTACAAGACTAAATTGGTCAACTGCAAATGAAGTTAATACTGCCTATTATGTTGTTCAACGTAGCGAGAATGGAGTAGATTTTGTTTCATTAAATAAGATGGCCTCCGCAAATAAGGTTGCTGGTTCAAACTACAACTACAAAGATGCGGTGACCACAACTGGCAAAGTGTACTACAGAATTCAGCTTGTTGATAGGAGTGGGGTGGTGACTTGTAGCAATATTATTAGTGTGAGCATTAGAAGCAACTTCTCGTTTGCGCTTTATCCAAACCCAGTGAAAAGCAATCTTACCTTGCATTTAGAAAATGATAAGGCTGAAAATGTAACGCTTCAAGTAGTAAATCTGTTGGGTAAGATTGTTAAACAACAGCAAGCACAGTTATTTAGTGGTGTCACAGATATTAAATTAGATGTCTCAAACCTTGCACAAGGAAGCTACATGATAGTTGTTAAGGGTGAAAGTACTCATCAACAACAATTTATTAAGTTCTAATTTATTGGAAGATTTTAGTATTGAGAAGTCCTGCTCTAGTAGATAGAGTGGGACTTTTTTATTTCTGCAAATGAAAGATACTGTTAACCTAATAAGCACAAAAGGTAGAGTATGAAAAGTAAGAATTAGGTTGATGAAATGATGAAATAAGGCTCAATAATTTTCATTTGATGTCATACGTCACGACGTTATGGGTTCAAAAACACTTTTTATGTCATCAACGACGACGTACGACATAAAAAGTCTTCATTTTATATCATGCGTCACGACGTACGACGTAAAAGGACTTTAATTTATCGAATACGTCACAGTGTATGACATGAAAAGTCTTGAAAAGATGTCGTACGCCGTGACGTTAGTTGTAAAAAGTCTTGAAAAGATGTCATACGCCGTGACGTATGACATCTTTTCAAGACTTTTTATATGTATTTTGATATTTGTGAAATAAAAAGTCTTTTTTGAAGCCTAGTTAAGATGAGGGTTCGTGATGAATGGGTATGTGGATAAGGTGATGAGACCGTTGTTTACTACTCAAATGTTTCTCTATAAAATACACAAGGAAAAACAAATAACTCGAACGTTAGAATCCAATTTGCTAAATGGGATAATTCTGATTTAGCTTCAATGAATTTTAAAAAATGAATTACTATTAATTGAAAGAATAATTTCAGGTTATTCGATAATTCAATTCCCCAATCTTCCCACATTAATAACTAACAATTTACCCTCAATTCTCAAATTGGCTTTTGTACCGCTATATTTGCCACAGTTATGAAGAATATCAGGAATTTTTGCATCATTGCACACATCGATCACGGAAAAAGCACTTTGGCAGATCGTCTATTGGAACATACCAAGACTATTGGAGAACGCGATATGATGAACCAAGTATTGGATGATATGGACTTGGAACGTGAAAAAGGGATTACCATTAAGAGCCACGCCATACAAATAAACTATCCTTCAAAAGGAACGAACTACGTTTTAAACCTCATAGACACCCCCGGTCACGTTGACTTTAGCTATGAAGTTAGCCGTGCATTGGCCGCTTGCGAAGGTGCTTTGCTGTTGGTGGATGCGAGCCAAGGGATTCAGGCTCAAACTATCAGTAATTTATATTTGGCAATAGAAAATGATTTGGAAATCATCCCTGTAATCAACAAGATTGATATGGATGGAGCAATGATTCCAGAAGTTCAAGACCAGATTATTGATTTGATTGGCTGTAAGGTAGAAGACATTTTATTGGCTAGTGGAAAGAGTGGTATTGGTATTGAAGGAATATTGGAAGCCATTATAGAACGCATTCCTGCGCCAAAAGGGGATTATGATGCACCACTGCAAGCATTGATATTTGATAGTGTTTACAATAGTTTTAGAGGGATAATCATTTATTACCGCATTATGAATGGGGTATTGAAAAAGAATGACAAGATACGTTTCATTGCCTCTGGTATGGATTATAATGCTGATGAAGTGGGCGTATTGAAACTTTCGATGACTGCCAAAGATGAAGTTAAGGCGGGAGATGTGGGCTATATCATTACCGGTATCAAGAATGCAAAAGAGGTAAAAGTGGGTGATACGATTACCCTCGCTAATAACCCGGGTTTGATGATTAACGGGTTTAAGGAAGTGAAGCCAATGGTATTTGCTGGTATTTATCCTGTAGAAACTGATGCTTTTGAAGAGTTGAGAGAATGTATGGATAAGCTACAATTGAATGATGCATCTCTTACTTTCGAATTAGAAACTTCTCAGGCTTTGGGCTTTGGTTTCCGTTGCGGGTTCCTTGGTTTGTTGCACATGGAAATCATTCAGGAACGTTTGGAACGTGAATTTAACCAAACAGTTATTACTACGGTGCCGAATGTGGGTTTCATTGCTTACAGTTCTAAAGGAGAAAAGATTATTGTAAATAATCCTTCCGAAATGCCTGATCCTACTAGAATTGATAGGATTGAAGAACCATATATCCGAGCGCAAATCATTTCTTCGCCAGATTATATTGGTAATATCATGACGCTTTGTTTGGGTAAAAGAGGTAATTTATTGAACCAATCTTATCTTACGCCAACAAGGGTGGAACTTACTTTCGAACTTCCATTGACGGAAATAGTATTCGACTTTTATGATAAGCTAAAGAGCCAGACACGTGGTTATGCATCGTTCGATTATACGCCAATTGGTATGCGTGATGCAGATATTGTGAAGATGGATATACTGTTGAATGGCGAAAAGGTGGATGCCTTGAGTGCATTAATTCACCGCAGTCGTGCGGCAGACTTTGGCCGTAAGCTTTGCGAAAAACTAAAGGAATTATTGACTAAACAACAGTTTCAGATTGCCATACAGGCTGCTATTGGAGCAAAGGTTATTGCCCGCGAAAACATTAGTGCCATGCGTAAGGATGTTACTGCCAAATGTTATGGTGGTGATATTAGCCGTAAGCGTAAACTATTGGAAAAGCAAAAAGAGGGTAAGAAACGTATGCGCCAAATAGGCAATGTAGAAGTGCCACAAGAAGCTTTCTTGGCGGTATTGAAACTGGACTAAGCAGTTATTTATACGTTGCAAGTTATAAGTATTTCGTAATGTAAATCCCCAATATGATGTTGTATCGTATTGGGGATTTTTGTTTCCAAAATCAATACATAGAAATATAGGGAGATAGGAAACATCGTACACCTTATCTATGTTTCCTATCTCCCTATGTTTCTATGTGTTATACCTTTTTTACTATAATGCAGTTGGAATGATCCCCATATTATAAAACAGGAAAGCCCATTTATCCGTAGCTCCATTAATTACTTGCTGCGTACTCATTCCCGCACCATGCCCTGCCTGTGTTTCTATGCGTATCAATACAGGATTGTCTCCATTGTGAGCCGATTGCAGAGTAGCCGCAAACTTGAACGAATGGGCTGGGACTACACGGTCGTCATGATCGGCGGTGGTAACCATTGTTGCCGGATAATGTGTACCTGCTTTTAAATTATGCAAAGGCGAATATCCTTTCAAGTAGTCAAACATCTCTTTATTATCTTCCGAAGTGCCATAATCGTAAGCCCATCCTGCACCGGCAGTAAACTTATGATAGCGCAGCATATCCAGAACGCCCACTGCAGGCAAGGCCACTTTACACAAATCTGGTCGCTGTGTCATGGTAGCACCTACCAATAATCCACCATTTGATCCACCCGAAATTGCCAAATAATCTGTAGAAGTATATCCATTGGTTTTCAAGTATTCTGCGGCAGCAATAAAGTCATCAAAAACATTTTGCTTCTTAGTCTTCGTTCCTGCATTGTGCCACTCAGCACCATATTCTCCACCACCTCTCAGGTTGGGAACTGCATAAACACCTCCATTTTCTAGCAATACAATGTTTGCCGTACTAAAAGCAGGGGTGAGGCTAATGCTAAATCCGCCATAGCCATATAGCACTGTAGGATTCCTTCCATCTAGCTTTATTCCTTTTTTGTAAGTAATAATCATTGGAATCTTAGTGCCATCTTTTGAAGGATAAAACACTTGTTTCGATTCAAAGTCAGCGGGATTAAACTTCACATCTAGCTTTTTAAATACTTCTGTCTTACCATTGGCCACATCCAATTTAAAGATAGTCGAAGGATAAGTGTAGGAGGTAAATGTATAATACACTTCTTTATCATGTACTTTTCCTCCAAAGCCAGAAGCTGTGCCCACGCCCGGCAATGCAATCTCACGTAGTTTATTTCCTTTAAAATCATACTGCAAAACTTGAGAAACTGCATCCTTTAAATAGCTGCAAAACAAATAGCCACCACCAGTATTTACGTCCAGCACATTCTTAGTTTCAGGCACAAGATCTTTCCAGTTTTCAGGTTGTGGTTTACTTAAAGGGGCTACTACAATCTTTTTATTCGGAGCATGTTTATCAGTAACTAAATAAAAGTATTGGTCATCAGCCTCAATTATATCTGTAGAGTTATTCATGTTATCTACCACAGTAACAATTGGTGCATCAGGAATGGAGAGGTCTTGCACATAAACTTCATTACCATAGGTAGAGTTTGCAGCAGTAATAATCAACCACTTTCCATTCTCAGTAATACCACCACCAACATATCTACGAGGCTGTGCATCGCCACCAAATATTAGTTTATCGCTACTTTGTGGTGTACCTAATTGGTGATAATACAGTTTATGCACTTGTGTTTTCCCCGAGAGTTGGCTACCATTCTTTGGTTTATCGTAACTACTATAATAAAACCCTTCTGTTCCCTTCCATGCAATACCGCTAAACTTTACATCATGCAAAGTGTCGTCTTTTATTTGTTTGCTTATGGCATCAATCACAATAACCTTTCGCCAATCTGATCCTCCTTCCGATATTTGATACGCTGCCAAAGAGCCATCTTTCGAAAAGTTAATTCCTGCAAGCGAAGTAGTGCCTTTTGCAGAAAAAGTATTAGGATCGAGAAATACTTCTGGCTCATTATTATCCAATTGTCTATATAAAACCGACTGGTTTTGCAAGCCAGTATTCTTGTAGAAGTAAGTATATTTTCCTTCTTTGGATGGGGCAGAGTAGCGCTCATAATTCCATAATGCTTCAAGTCTTGCTCGTATCTTATCTCTAAAAGGAATCTCCTTTAGGAATTGTTGTGTTACTAGGTTTTCTTCTTTCACCCACGCCTTCGTTTCGGCAGAAGTATCATCTTCCAACCATCTGTAGGGATCGGAAACGGTATTGCCAAAATATTCATCCTTCACTGTTTCATCTTTCCTTGTCTCGGGGTACTTTAATTTCATTTTATTAATATTTTGCTGCGCAATACACGCACTATTATATCCGATAGTGCTAACTGCAATAATAACCGATAATAGTTTCTTCATGTTGTAAAGATTAAGAAAGATTGAATAAAGAAGTATTCAATTCGTAAAAATTTTCTTGTTTCAAAGATAAAAGTATTCCCCGAAGTCATCTAGGGCGACCCCGAAGTCATTTATAACTCCCCTGAAGTGAGTTCGGGCGACCCCGAAGTTATCTAGGGCGACCCCGAAGTCATTTATAACTCCCCCGAAGTGAGTTCGGGCGACCCCGAAGTCATCTCGTGCGACCCCGAAGTCATTTATAACTCCCCCGATATGAGTTCGGGGTGGTTCTAAAATGTTTCGGGCAGCATATTTTATGTAGATGGATTCTCTCTTTAACGTTTAATTAGGGTTGAATTGACTCCAAATTGTTAGAAACTCAAATCAATCCTTTTATTTTTACTCAGTATTAGTATCAATAAAAATTACTAGAATAATCATGTTAAACCATAAATAGCTTTTACTATGAGAAACACTATTTTACTTTCATTATTACTTTTCCTTTTGGTTGGATGTATCAAATTGGAGTTTGATGGAAACACATTCTATACTATCAAAGGAAGAATAGTAGACAGCACAAATCGTGCAATCCCAAACTTTCAAGTATCAATCTTTAATTCAGGACCAGGTTATGGTGGTTCTGGAGGATATGCAGTATCATCTGTAAGAAATACAGACATTGAAGGGAATTTTAGTTTTGCTTTTCCAGCTTGCAATGGGGGCTACTTCTTAAAACTTCAAGATGGATACTATTCTCGTGATTCCACGCGCAATCCTTTCTATCCATTCAGTTACAATGATAAAGTGTCCATAGATACTAGCCATTTTCAAAACTATTATTCCAATTTAAACACCATTAAAGTCTATATTAGATGAGAATACTTTGCCTAATTTTTGTTTTAATTACTTGGAATGCTACTTATTCCCAAAAGCCGTTTAATACCTACAAGGGTTCTTTCGCTATTGGAATGTCTACTGGTTTTAGCTCTTTCCATGGAAATAATTTTATTGCAAAATCATACAATTCAAACAATCCCTCAACTATCGACCTGCAATTTCAATTATATAAGAACTATGGTTTTGGTTGTCAGTACCAGCATAGTTACTCTTCTTTAAAAAGCACCGAATATGTTGGCAATAGTTCCGTAGGTAAGTTTGGTAGGGCAGGGGTTTATGCTAGTTATTATAGTAAATTGGGCAATAAACTTTTAATTGTTCCCAAGCTCGGAATTGGATATATACGGTTAAGGAACTTTTTAGACAACAGCGCCAATGTTAATAATGGCACTTACGATTATAAAACCTGGGGAGATTATTATTCTGTCTCTACCGACCTAAATTATTTTGTAACCAAGGGATTAAGTCTGTTTACAAACCTAGATTATAGCTATTTAAACTTTGATGGTGTGCATGCAAGCACTGCCAATGGCATAAGTTATAATTCTTGCAATTATTTTGGGATTCAATTGGGCGTGAAGTTGTGGGCTAGGTAGAACTGTTGAATATGATTGAGCGCGATTCAATAGAAGATGTCTAATTCTTATATCATGTAAGCGTCATCATCTACTTATATTGTAAGCTAAGCACTGTAAATCTATTCTTTCTGATTATTTACAGTAAGTTTGTAGTAAAAATTGTACAATATGGTTTTCATTAGCATTGATACAGATAATAAACAAGCGAAACCTTTCTTGGAGTTCGTGAAGACTTTGCCTTTCATTAAAATTCACGAGGAACCAAACGTTACATCTGCTCAATCTTTGGCAGATGCTAAAGAAGGAAAGGTTACAAAGCATAAAAACACTAAGGAGTTAATTTCATTCTTAAATAAATAGCTCATGTTCTCCCTTCAAACCACAAGACAGTTTGAGAAAGATTACAAACTGTGTAAGAAACGTGGATTGAAACTGGAACTAATTCATACATTATTTGAGCAGTTGGAATTGTCTGGCTCTGTTCCAGCTAAATATAAGGCGCATAAACTAAGTGGTAACTTTGATGGATGCTGGGAATGTCACATTTTGTCGGATTGGCTGCTGATTTGGGTGCAAAATGATGAAGAAAGGTCAATCCAACTTTTAAGAACTGGTTCTCACAGCGACTTATTTTAATAGTACATTAAACCAAGACAACATTTTATTTACCTAAGCTTCTTAATTCGTTCATTAGATATTGCTTTATAAAGTACAATTTGTATTATGGTATCAATGAAAAAAATATTAAGTGCCATATATATGCCTCACCTTATCTTAGCAACTGATTATATACTCCGATGGCAATGCTTTTACCCAATTATTCCCTGATTAGGGCGGTTATCAATAAAAATTTGTTCGTTTTTACTTGCCTTTTAATGGGGAATGTTGTTTTTGGGCAGCCAATAATTCCCATTGTTTCTAAAGGAAGTCGTCCTGCCATCGATATTGCTAAAGTTCCTGCTTCGGCTTATAAAGCCAATAGATTAAACCTAAAATTTCAGCCTCGCTTCCGATATAACTTGGATAACATCAAAACAGATGCTTCTGGAAACGTGCTTTTCGGTATCGCTTCGGTTGATTCTCTCAATAAAAAGTATCATTTAGCTAAAAAGAACTCTCTTTTTGGCTGCATCATGCAGGATGGTGAATTGTATAAAAAGCACCAATCATGGGGTTTTGATCTTTGGTATGCTGTTTCTTTTGATGGTACGATAAATGTAAAGGAAGTTTTGGCGGCTTATAAAAACACGGGTGCATTCGATATGGTTGAACCTGTTTTTAAAGCATCAATTCAGTACAATCCACCGCCTCCCTTTACGCCCAATGACCCAACTTTTCTTTATCAATGGAATTTAAACAACACGGGGCAGTATAATGGTACGGCAGGCAAGGATATATCCATGCTGAAAGCGTGGGCAATTACCACTGGTGACCCTGATGTCATTGTTTCTGTTCATGACAATGCCATTAATCTACATCATCCAGACCTAGCGCAGAATATTGCAGTAGGCTTTAGTCATAACTTCTTGGATAACAATGATTCTTTGACGCTCCATTCCAATCATGGTTCACATTGTGCAGGAATCATTGGTGCAGTTAATAATAATGGGGAAGGAATTAGTGGTATTGCAGGTGGAGATGGCACACTTGCGTCGGGAATACGACTGATGAGCTGCGAAACATTCGGTCCACACGATACTTCGGGTGGTTTTGCCGAGTCGTTGGTGTATGCTGCCGATCATGGTGCTTCTATCAGCAACAATAGTTGGGGTTATGA
>CANCVE010000031.1 GCA_947381435.1 Chitinophagaceae bacterium | reverse complement strand
AAGTACAAGGAGGATAAAATAGCGAGGCTGGAAAAGCAACTTGCCAAGCTCAAAACTGCTGCGTAGAAGAGCAGTTATATAGTAGGTCACATAGCGTTGTAAGCCTGTATATCCCCGTCTATGTGGCCTTAAAGCGAAGCGTTTCCTTAATGAACACTATGTGGCTATGTGACTATGTGGTATAAAAAAAATTAAATGCGTTTGCCCTGAATCAGCTATTCCTATACTTAAATTTCCTATTTTTCCGCCTTAATTAATTTTATATGGCAAAAATATTAGTTACTGGTGGTTGCGGGTTTATTGGATCGCACACCATTGTAGATTTAATTGAAAATGGATTTGAAGTAGTTTCTGTGGATGACAATTCTCGTTCATCTATAAATTCATTAGATGGCATTGAAAAGATTACAGGTGTTAAAGTAAAAAATTACACCCTCGATTTGAAAGGATTTGAAGCAACAAGAAACATATTTGTTGAGAACCCAGATATTACTGGCATCATCCATTTTGCCGCTTATAAAGCAGTGGGAGAATCGGTTGATAAGCCTCTATTTTACTTTGAAAACAATATGTTTTCCCTAATAAATTTATTAAAATGTGTGGAGGAATTTAATGTTCCTTACTTCGTTTTCTCTTCTTCTTGCACCGTTTATGGCAATCCAGATGCGATACCTGTAACCGAAAAAACACCTACCAAAAAAGCAGAAAGTCCGTATGGGGCTACCAAGCAGATGGGTGAGGTGATGATAGAAGATTTCTCTAAAGTGGCAAATGCCAACACTATTTTGTTGCGTTATTTTAATCCGGTTGGTGCGCATCCTTCCATAAATATTGGCGAATTGCCAATAGGAAGACCCATGAATTTGGTGCCTGCCATTACCCAAACTGCTATTGGCAAATTGCCTAAAATGATGGTTTATGGCGATGATTATCCTACAAGAGATGGTAGTTGTTTGAGAGATTATATTCACGTTTGCGATATTGCCCATGCCCATACTTTGGCTTTGCAATATTTGATTGATCAAAAAAATACCTCTAAATGCGACATCTTCAATCTAGGTTCTGGTAATGGGGTTACTGTTTTGGAGGCAATAAAAACCTTTGAAGCAGTTAGCGGTGTGGCACTCAATTATGAGATTGGCCCTCGCCGTGGCGGTGATGTGGTGGCTATTTATGCAGATAATAAATATGCTGTAGAGGGATTGGGTTGGAATCCTAAATATACCCTCGAAGACATGATGAGTACCGCTTGGAAATGGGAGGTAAAACTGAAGGAAGAGGGTAAATAGTACGCTTAATCACTAAAAGATTCAATTGAATGGAACAAATGTTCAATTGAATCTTTTACTAAATCAGTTGAACGAGTGTTCCGTTTAGTTGAACCGAACAAATGTCCAACTGATCTTATCTTCCGTTCAATTGAATATATCTTTCGTTCAATTGAACTTATTTTCCATTCAATTGAACCTATCTTCCGTCCAGTTGGAGGAATGTTCCATTCAATTGAATTTATGATCATTTAATCTGTGTTTTAACCCCAATTGTCAATATTTGAAATTATGAAAGTATTAATGGTTTGTTTAGGAAACATTTGTAGAAGCCCTTTGGCAGAAGGCATTTTACAAGCAAGGGCAATTGCTGCCGGATTGGATTGGCAAGTGGATAGTGCAGGAACTGCCAATTATCATGTTGGGGAAACGCCTCATAAACTATCCATAAAAGTGGCAAAGGAACATGGAATTGACATAAGTAAAAAACGTGTTCGTCAGTTGAATAAACTAGATTTTACCTTGTTCGACAAGATTTATGTAATGGATAAGGAAAACTACAATGGCGCGAAACGTATTGCTGGTGACAGTTGGGACGTGAGCAAAATTGATTATTTATTGAATGAAAACTATCCTGGCGAAAACCGCGAAGTGCCAGATCCTTGGTATGGTGGCTATGAAAATTTTAAGGAAGTATATGCTTTATTGTATGAGGCGTGTGGGAGGATTATAGAGAACAAATTGTAAGTAAAAAGTCGAGGACAAGTCGAAAGTCGTAAGTCAAAAGTTAATAGTCAAGATGACTTTACTTATGACTTTCAACTTTCGACTTTCAACTAAAAAATAATGGCAAAAGCAACAGTTAGTTTACCACAGGGAACAAGAGATTTTTCGGCAGAGGTGGTGCGTAAAAGGAATTATATATTTAATACTATCCGCAATGTTTTTGAGTTGTATGGCTTTGCCCCACTCGAAACGCCCGCTATGGAAAACCTAGAAACCCTGATGGGAAAATATGGCGAGGAAGGCGATAAATTGATATTTAAAATATTGAATAATGGCTTAGACAATCCTGCCAAACACGAACAAATACGAACAGATTTTGAAAAGGTATTGGAAGGAAAGAATATTAAAACCATTACAGAACGCGCCCTTCGTTATGACCTGACCATTCCTTTTGCTAGATATGTGGCCATGAATTATGGTCAGCTTACTTTGCCCTTTAAACGTTACCAGATTCAACCGGTTTGGCGTGCCGATAGGCCACAAAAAGGACGTTATCGGGAGTTTTATCAATGCGACGCAGATGTGGTGGGCAGTACAAGTTTGCTGAATGAGGTAGAGTTGGCAAATATTTATGCTACTGTATTTGAGAAATTAGGGGTTGATGTAGAGATACGAATTAACAGCAGAAAGATTTTGGCTGCATTGGCAGAAATATGTGGTGGATCGGATAAGCTAACCGACATTACTATTGCCATTGATAAGCTAGATAAAATAGGTATTGAAAAAGTAAAAGAAGAACTGGCACAGCGTGGCTTGGATGAAACCCAAGTAACTACAATAGAAAAATATCTGGCAATATCTGGTAGCAACGAAGAGAAACTTGCAGCAGCCAAAGCACTTATAGGCGAAACAGAATTAGGCAAAGCAGGCTTGGAAGAGATAGAATATGTGTTGAATTATATAACTCCTGACTTTCGACTTTCGACTTTCGACTCACGACTCACTATTGATTTCACCCTTGCCCGAGGTCTAAATTATTACACAGGCCTCATCTTCGAAGTAAAGGCCAATGGTGTACAGATGGGTAGCATTGGTGGAGGAGGAAGATACGATGACCTTACTGGATTATTTGGTGTGCCAAATGTGCCGGGTGTAGGTATTAGTTTTGGGGTAGATAGAATTTATGATGTGATGGAAGAACTAAAGCTTTTTCCTGAAACGGTTCATACTGGCGTAAAAGTGCTGTTCTTTAATTTAGGCGACCAAGAAAGTAAGACTGCTTTTGGCTTGATGCAACAACTGAGGGCAAACAACATTGGCTGCGAGCTTTTTCATGAAGCCACCAAAATGGATAAGCAGTTTAAATATGCAGATAAAAAACAGATTCCTTTTGCAATAATTATAGGTAGCAAAGAGTTGGAAGAAGGTACTTGCGTAATAAAGAACCTTGCAGCAAGCGAACAGAAAACGGTTTTACAAAGCGAACTCATTAAAGAGTTTAGCTAAATAAAAGAACTGTTTCTTTGAGACAGTAAAAACAAAAAGGTCAAAAGTTAATAGTTCAAGAACTACCAACTTTTGACCTTTCTTGTGTATAGTATTTATTTTTAAAAGAACTATCTACTCAAATTCATACTTCTTTCTTTGTATAAAGTTCTGAAGTAAGGATCTCTCAAATCCTTGATGAAGCGAATTGCCTCACCAGTGCTTTTCATTTCAGGGCCTAATTCTTTATTCACACCAGGGAATTTATCAAAACTAAATACAGGTTCTTTAATTGCGTAGCCATCCAATTTATTCACCATTTCAAAGTCGGTAAGTTTGGCCTCTCCAAGCATTACTTTAGTGGCAATGTTTAGGTAAGGAATACCATAAGCTTTGGCGATGAAAGGCGTAGTACGTGAAGCCCTCGGGTTAGCTTCTATCACAAATACCTTGTCATTCTTAATGGCAAACTGAATATTGATAAGCCCCTTAATGTTCAACGCCCTAGCAATTTTTTCGCTGTAAAACTCCATGGTGGTAATAACCAATGGGGTGAGGTTGAACGCAGGAAGAACGGCATTGCTATCTCCACTGTGGATACCTGCTGGCTCTATGTGTTCCATAACGCCCATTACATGGAAGTTTTCTCCATCAAAAATGCCGTCTATTTCGGCTTCTTGGCAACGATCCAAGAAATGGTCAATCAAAATTTTATTGTCAGGAATATGTTTCAATAAGCTGATAACGGCTTTTTCCACTTCTTCGTCATTAATAACAATACGCATCCTTTGTCCACCCAAAACATAGCTAGGGCGAACCAAAACTGGATAACCAACTTTGTTAGCCACTTCAATGGCTTCATCCGCCGTGTATGCGGTACCATATTCAGGATAAGGAATGTCTAGTTCTTTCAATAAATCACTAAACCTGCCCCTGTCTTCGGCAATATCCATACTATCGAAGCTGGTGCCGATTATTTTAATACCTCTTTCGTGCAAACGTTTTGCAAGCTTTAGTGCAGTTTGCCCACCCAATTGTACTATTACACCGTCTGGTTTTTCTAATTCTATTATTTCCCACAGGTGTTCCCAAAACACAGGCTCAAAATAAAGTTTATCGGCCATATCAAAATCGGTAGAAACGGTTTCTGGGTTACAATTTACCATAATGGCTTCATAACCGCATTCTTTTATTGCTAAAAGTCCATGTACACAGCAATAGTCGAACTCAATTCCTTGACCAATTCTGTTGGGGCCACTGCCTAAAACGATGATTTTTTTGTTTGTCGAAGAATGTGATTCGTTAGAATTTATCGTGTTGCTCATTTTCTAAAAATTGTGCAAATGTAATGGGTGAGGACTTTTTAAACTAGATTTTTTATCCTAATTATGAAAAAGCCCCAGACCACTTGTGGTCTGAGGCTTCTTTGACTCCGGTTAAAAAAGATTATGCTTCTTCACCTTCTGCTGCAGGGGCATCAGCTACTGCTTCAACAGCAGGAGCAGCTTCTACCTTGCGAACATAAGGTTGGTTACGACGATCTTTCTGAGCTTTTTTGTGAGCAGTTGCCCTGCGGTTGATGTCTGCTTCATGCTGAAGGTGCCAATCTTGGAACTTCACCATTGCTGCTGCGTCATCAAACAAACCAAGTTTCACTCCACGCAATAAGTGCTTCAAAAACAATACTCCTTTAAACGAAAGGATTCTACGTACAGTGTCGGTTGGTTGAGCTCCTTTATGAAGCCATTCCAACGCCTTCTGACGATCTAACTGAATTGTTGCAGGTACTGTTAATGGATTGTAGGTACCAACCTTTTGGATGAATTTACCATCTCTTGGTGCACGGGCATCGGCTACTACTATAAAGTAGAAAGGCCTTTTTTTACTACCGTGTCTTTGTAATCTAATCTTTACTGCCATAGTTAAATAGAAATTTAGTGGCGTTAATAAATTGGGTTAATAAAACAAGAGGGCGAAAGTAGCCATCTAAAGACAAAAAAAAAATTAAAATTGAGAAAAACTTTTTTTTCATCAATTATTCTACAAAAACCGAAAGTTATTGCTGATTTAATGGATTTTTGATAACAGAGAGTTGCTTAAAAATTTGAAAAATCTGTTTAGATCATTTTTTTAAACCTTAAATATCAATGACGACAGCTACATAATGGCACCAAGATTCTTATTTATAAAATAAGAATTAACCATAAATTTCATTTTGTTATTCTTTATATCCATTTATTAACGCTAATATTGTGTCGAACATTGCAAGTCATTTTAAATGGTTAAGTAAAATAACTATTGACTAAATTTTATTTATGCGCAGATTTATTTTCAATTTAGTACTCATATTATTTGTTGTTGGGATTACTTCATTCAAAAAACCTTTGGACCCTACCGGAATTTACATTGTTATAGAAAAGTCACAATTCGAACTTCGAATTTATGATGCTAATGGGGAATGGCTTTCTACCTATCCTTGCGTTTTTGGTAATGATGATTTAAAAGATAAAATGACAGAGGGTGACAGGCGTACTCCCGAGGGTGTTTATCATGTAAACTTAAAGAAACCACATGCCAAATGGATTTATTATCTTGGTTTAGATTATCCAACTGCAGAAGATATTGCCAAATTTAATGATCGAAAAGCCAAAAAACTTATTCCTGCTAATGCAAGAATTGGAGGCGAAATAGGTATTCATGGCACTTGGCCAAATCAGGATTTTGTGATAGACCATTTTCAGAATTGGACTAATGGGTGTATTTGTACCAAAAATGAGTACATGACAGAATTGTATAAAATGATTCCTGTAGGTACCAAAGTAATTATCAAACGATAGATTACGAGTCGAAAAACAATTTATCATTCTCTTTTTCAGGTAAAAGCTTTCTTCCAGAATCATTTAAAGGTTTACCCGATGAAGTTTTGGGTGTTACCAGAAGAGAATTCGGTACTACCAGAAGTCATTGGAGGACATCCAAATATCATTGGAGGACGTCCAAATATCATTGGAGGACGACCAAAAGTCATCGGAGGACGACCAATTATTATTGGAGGACGTCCAAAAGTCATTGGATGACGACCAAAAGTCATCGGAGGACGTCTAAATATCATTGGAGGCAGAAGTATTCGGCACTACCAGAAAGACTAATATAAGTTGAATGATTGACTTTAATTCAAATCAACTAAGCGTGATTTGATGAATAAAATAATATCTAAACAGCAATAAAATGGCAGGTCCAGTATTAGCATTTGAATTTCTATTTTTATTTGGTTGTTTTGGTACATCTATAATACTGTTTGTTTATACAATTTATACAATAATAAAACGGCGTACTTTAAGAAGAACTAAATTAACTGGAATACTGTTTCTAACAATGGCATCAATCAGTTTTTATTGTTACTATGGTAATGAAAAGGAAGAATATGAAGATTCAAGGAAGTTTTTGGGAGATTACAAATTGAAGTTTCTAGACGGACAAAAATGTGAGAACTGTAAAGTGACGTTAAAAGACGGTTTTAAGTATGATATCATTGTAAATGGCAGGGTGATTGGAAATGGGAAATGGCACAATGAATCTGCTACAGATATTCCCGGTTCTTTTCTTGAGCTGGAAAATGGACCAAAATCTGTTATTTGGGAGAGAGATAGACTTATTGATTACATCGATAGGGGCAAAAAAAGCAAATAACCAAGTTAATTTTGCCGTTGTAGTATCTCGTGACCAACAACATTAAAATACACAAACCCCTCTAAACCGTTTACTCCAAAAAACGTTGTTTATTTGCAGCTATTGTACTTTTAATAATCGGCCTATCATTGGGCGCAGCAAAATATTATGCAGCTTTATTGTAATTCTCTTACCGAATACAACCGTTTAATTACGAAGGAAGTTAAAATTGGTGATCTGTTGCTCGGCAATGGTCACCCCATTCGTGTGCAAACAATGACCACCACCGACACGATGGATACATTGGCAACAGTGGAGCAAACCATCCGTTGCATAGAAGCGGGATCGGAGTTGGTGCGCATTACTGCCCCTAGTAAAAAGGAAGCGGAGAATTTATTAAATATAAAGAATGAACTGCGCAAGCGTGGTTACAATACTCCATTGATTGCAGATATACACTTTACCCCAAACGCCGCCGAAATAGCTGCCAGAATTGTAGAGAAAGTGCGTGTTAACCCAGGTAATTACGTTGATAAAAAGAAGTTTGAACAGATAGATTATACCGATGCGGAATATGCTGAGGAGATTGACAGAATTCGGGAAAGGTTTACGCCGTTGGTGAAGATTTGTAGGGAATATGGCACTGCCATGCGCATTGGTACTAATCACGGAAGCTTGAGCGACCGAATTATGAGCCGTTATGGCGATACGCCGATGGGCATGGTGGAAAGTGCGATGGAGTTTCTGCGGATTGCACGCGGCGAGAGCTACCATAACATTATCTTAAGTATGAAGGCGAGTAATACGCAGGTAATGGTGCAGGCTTATAGATTGTTGATTGAACAGATGGATGCGGAGTTTGGTGAATGTTATCCCTTGCATTTGGGCGTTACCGAAGCAGGTGATGGTGAAGATGGACGGGTGAAGAGTGCAGTGGGTATTGGAACATTACTAGAAGACGGCATTGGCGATACGATAAGGGTAAGCCTTACCGAAGACCCAGAACTGGAGATTCCTGTTTGTAGGGATTTAGTTAAACGATATACCGCTAACCGTCAACCGTTAACCGATGGGGGTTCTACGGTCAACGGTAATCGGTCAACGGTTAACCCTATTGAGAAGGTTTCTTATAATCCTTTTTCTTATTCGAGGAGAAAGACTTTTTCGGTTGATAATATTGGTGGGCATCATGTGCCAGTTGTAGTTGCAGATCTTAGTAAGCTGGAAACTATTACTCCTAAAAGCTTGGAAAGTGTGGGATATAGGTATAATGAAATAAGCGACAAATGGAACATCAGTGATGGTGCAGCAGATTATATTTTTACGGCAGATAAAACAGTGGATTTTGCATTGCCGGGTACATTGAAGGTGATTAGTAACTATGCTACTTGGCAATATGCTGAGGATAAAACGAAGTTCTTCCCCATACTTGACGGTAATAAATACTTGAATGTTAGCATTGAGAAATCCTCAGAATTGAACTTTGTGGAGATAGATTGTTATTCAGAGAATTTTAGTCAACCTCCATTGGAAAGTTTATTAACCAAGATAAAAGCAGATACAACGGCGGTGCTATGTTTATCCTCTACCAATAAAAATGCCATGCAAAGTGTGCGCCGTATGGTAATGGAGTTGAAGAACAATGGCATTGAAAACCCTGTAATCCTAATTGTGGATAGCAATTGGCAAACTGCCGATGAACACTTGATACATTTCGCAACAGAAGCTGGTGCTTTGTTATTGGATGGTTTTGGAGATGGTATCTGTTTAGGAATGAGCGAGGAAAGTTACAAATTACAGGTCGCTGGTTTCCAGAACACGGAAGGTAGAACTTATACCAGTAATAGTTCACCCGAACAGTTTATAAATTCTACGGCGTTCACCATACTTCAAGCAACGAGGGTGCGTATCTCTAAAACTGAATACATTAGTTGCCCAAGTTGCGGCAGAACCTTGTTCGATTTGCAAGAAACAACTGCCAAGATACGTAGCGTTACCAATCATTTGAAAGGCGTGAAGATTGCCATCATGGGTTGCATTGTAAATGGACCTGGCGAAATGGCCGATGCCGACTTTGGTTATGTAGGCAGTGGCGTTGGTAAGATTACCCTATACAAAGGCAAGGAAGTGGTGAAGAAAAACATAGATAGTGCCATTGCGGTAGATGAATTGATAAATTTATTGAAAGAAAACGAAGCTTGGGTGGATTTGGCCTAACCACAAAGGACACAACGAAAGAAGAAACAAGGAACACAAAGAAATTGAATTGTGTTCCTTGTTTCTTCCTTTGTGTTCTTTGTGAAAATCCTTTGTGAACCTTGTGGTGAAAAACAACAAACATGGAAACAGATTTTTTGGTGATAGGAAGTGGTGTTGCAGGATTGACTTATGCCTTAAAGATGGCTAAACATTTTCCTGAGAAGCAGGTGGTGGTGATTACTAAAACCAGTGCCGACGAAACAAATACCAAGTATGCTCAAGGAGGTATTGCTGGCGTATGGGATGATGAGAAAGATAGCTACGATAAACATATTGAAGATACCTTGATTGCTGGCGATGGCCTTTGCAATGAAAAGATTGTGGAGATTGTGGTGAAGGAAGGCCCTGAGCGCATTAAGGAAATCATTGAATACGGGGCTAGGTTTGATAAGGATGAGTCTGGCGAATATTCGCTTGGCAAGGAAGGGGGACATAGCGAAAACAGAATATTGCACCATAAAGATGTAACCGGATTAGAGATTGAAAGGGCTTTATTGAGCGAGTTGGATAAGTTGCCAAACATTAATCTCATTAAACATTGTTTTGTGATAGATATTATTACCCAGCACCATTTGGGTTATTTGGTTACCAAATCCACTACCGACATTACTTGTTATGGCGTTTATGTGTTGAATGTAAATTCTAATCAGGTAGAAAAAATCACTTCAAAGATTACCTTGTTGGCTACTGGTGGCAATGGTCAGGTTTATCGCACCACCACCAATCCGCGTATTGCAACTGGCGATGGTGTGGCGATGGTTTATCGTGCCAAGGGCAGAATTGAAAACATGGAGTTCATCCAGTTTCATCCCACGGCTTTGTTCGAGCCGGGAGTTTCGCCTTCATTCTTGATCACCGAAGCAGTTCGTGGAGATGGTGGTATTCTTCGCAATAAGAATGGCGAGGCTTTTATGGAGCATTACGACCATCGAAAAGATCTTGCGCCACGTGATATTGTGGCGAGAGCAATAGATAATGAGATGAAAAAGAACGGTACAGAGCATGTGTATCTCGATTGTACCCACATGGATCAGCAGAAGTTTATCCATCATTTCCCTAATATTTATGAGAAGTGTTTAAGCATCGGTATTGACGTTTCCAAACAGTTTATACCAGTTGCACCAGCCGCCCACTATAGTTGTGGCGGAATTAAAACGGATGAAATGGGGCGAACTTCCATCAAGCATTTGTATGCCTGCGGCGAATGTGCCAGCACAGGCTTGCATGGTGCCAACCGATTGGCAAGTAATAGTTTATTGGAAGCAATGGTGTTTGGTGAGCGTTGCTTTTTGGATAGTCTTGAGCTAATTGAAACGATTAATAAAGAAAACAACCTACCCGCGGAATTGCCCGATTGGAAAGCAAAAGGAACCACAGAGCCAAAGGAAATGATTCTGATAACCCAGACCCGAAAGGAATTGGAACAAATAATGAGCGACTATGTGGGTATTGTACGTACCGATGTCCGTTTAACGAGGGCTATGCGCCGCTTAGATTTATTGTACGAAGAAACCGAAGAACTATACCGTGCTACCAAGGTTTCTCCACAATTATGCGAACTGAGAAACTTGATTACTGTTGGATACCTTATTGTAAAAGGTGCTGAGTTCAGGAAGGAAAGCCGTGGGCTACATTACAATACCGACCATCTAGATAAGAGTGATTTGTTGCAGAACATAGTGTTGTAAAACAACGGGAACCGTCAGTAGTAACGGAAATCGGAATTTTTGGTCAACAACCTTTGGAAGGTTGTTGACCTTTCACCTATTTTGAATTTTAAAACATGAATATTTTTAAGTCACTTCTGTACAATAAAAAAGATTTGCCTAATTGGTTTATTAAAACAACAAGAGCTGCATTAATTACTGTGGCTGTTTGGCCTGTTGGATTCTTTTTTATGTGTTTTATGGATAGTAAATCTAAAGCTGACTTGATTCCGGACTTTGTGTGGATTTTAATTGATTTCTTTCCTCATCTTACAATTATTCTAGTTTATTTGAGTCGAAGGTTTTATTCTGCTAGTCATACTCTTGCAATCATCCTTGTTATACTAGCATTTCTATTATTTCTAATTTTCTTATCTCCTCTTATTTTGTTTATGTTTCCAAAATAAAGTAATATTTACACTCCCCATATTCAGATGGTAAACTTTCACTCCCTAAAAAGGTTGCTCTCCATCTACACCGTCATCAAAGTTGCTGGTGTTCATTTTACTGCCTTGTACAAAGAAACGTCCACCGCTATTATCTCCGCCGCCTGCTGCACTTGTACCGCTTGGGCTACCTCCCAACGGACTCAACGGGCCAGAAGGAATGGGTTTAAAGTTGCCGCCACTAGGGAAGCCGCCGCCACTGCCGCCAAACTTATTGCTATCCATTTCTTCAAAGCGTTGTATGTGTAAGTGTGCTTGCAATACAATGTTTTCAAGCGAACCATTTCTGTGCTTTGCAATACGGATATGCGTTTCACCTTTTGTGCTTTCGCCTTGTTCGTTACTGTTTACCTCATAGTATTCCGGACGGTAGATGAACATTACCATGTCGGCATCTTGCTCAATTGCTCCCGATTCACGCAAATCGCTCAACTGTGGCACCTTACTTTCTTTTCTGGTTTCTACGGCCCGACTCAACTGGCTCAGCGCAATAATTGGGATGCTCAACTCCTTTGCCAGCGCTTTCAAGTTTCTCGAAATGGTACTTATCTCTTGCTCACGGTTACTGTTTTTATCGGCACTACCACTCATCAATTGCAAGTAATCTATAATGATGATGCCCACATTGTGCTTATTCACCAACCTTCTTGCCTTTGCCCTAAACTCAAATATGTTCAGTGCGGCCGTATCATCTATAAAGATGGGGGCAGTTTCTAGTCGCTTAATACCCTTTGTGTGTAGCTGTTGGTATTCGTAATCTTCCATTTTACCACGGCTAATCTTCTCCAATGGTATCTCACTTTCTGCACTCAATATACGCTGCACCAACTGGGCAGCACTCATTTCCAGACTAAAGAAACCAACAGCAGTAGGCTTAGTAGGATGCAATGCGGCATTACGGGCAAGGTTTAAGGCAAAGGCTGTTTTACCCACAGAAGGACGAGCCGCAAGGATAATTAAATCGGTAGGCTGCCATCCATAAGTTACCCTATCCAACGAGATAAAGCCACTCGGTACACCCGATATATCTTCGGTTTGGGTACGTAAATGGTCAATACGTGTTACCGCCTGTGCCAAAGCCGTAGTCATTTCCTTGTAATCTTGTTTAAGGAAATTCTTTGTTACGTTAAATATTTTTTCTTCGGTAGAATTTAATAAATCGAAAACATCGGTACTGTCTTCATAAGCTTCGCCAATAACTTCCCCACTAATCCTTATCAGTTCACGCTGGATAAACTTCTGCAAAATGATTCTTGCGTGTGCATCAATGTTGGCCGTACTCACAACCGCATTGGTTAGTTTGGTAACGGCATACGGGCCACCAACTCCTTCCAAAAATTCTCTAAAGCGAAGTTCTTCTACAACGGTTAATATATCTATAGGTTGGCTCTTTTGTTGAAGGCTCATCATGCACCTAAAAATGTTTTCATGGGCTTCCACATAAAAACATTCGGGCAGCAAAATTTCGCTCACAATGTCAAAGGCGCCTTTTTCTAGCATGATAGCGCCTAGCACGGCTTCCTCTAGTTCTCTGGCCTGTGGTGGTATTTTACCATAAGACAAACTGCCTAAATCTACTACACTCTTCCTTCTTTTTCTGTCTTTGCTTAAACTGGTAAAATCCATTTTATTATTGCTAGTTAGGGTAAAAAATTACTTCCCCAATCACTAAATTTCAACTTCCTATTTATTAATTGGGCGACGAATATGAGTCAAGATTTCCAAAGTAAACACATTTGTTTTCTTATTTTTATTCCACAGGCTATGAACCCTATACCCACATTGAATAGTAAGTTATCCACATTAAATTATATAGATACCCACATTGCGTAAAAGTTTTACGCTTTTTACACAGTGAAACGCACATAATGCTGTGTATAAAAAAAGCCACATAAAAAACACCAAAATCCATGGTTTTAAGTATCAAATCTGACATATAGATTTATGATAAGATGTTTTTCATTCAATCAAAGGCAGAACAAAGTTTGCCTACCAGTTTTGGGGCATCAGTAAGAAAATTGGTTAAATAAGAAGGTAGTTTTATATAATAAAAAATCCCTTGAAGCATTCACTCCAAGGGATTTTTAGTTTAATAACTAATATCTCATATCTACTATCTAATCACTAGTCTCCCGCCATCTTATTCATGGTAGGCGTCCACATTAGCACATCGGTATCAAGCCCTTTATAAGCGGCGGCAAAAGGATAACTTACCCCCGGTGTAAACCCAGCAATGGTAAGGCTTACCCCATTGCAATGCCGTTGAAACCACTTGTTTTTATCGGCAGGCGTTGGTCCCAAAGCAGGATCCCAGTAAGCAAATATGGTACCGTGAGTAGTAAATGTTTTTGGTTTATCGGCACTAAAATCCATGTATCCAGCCACACTTCCTGTTGATACTTTAAAGTTTATTACTTCGCCCATTACTTGGCGTGTGTAATCTTTTTCCAGTGTACATCCGCTACTCAAAGCCTTTATCTTATCTCCATTTGCTTGTACATTTACCTGAACCGCCACTGTTCTATAGGCATTAGCCAACATTACCTTCTTTTCATTCTTCAAAGTGGTGTCTGCTTCATCGCCATGTTCGCAGCGTGCCAAGGCAGTATCATAAGTTTCTTTTGCAGATACCAATGTAGCCAAAGGGGCAACCATTGTAAAGTTGGAGTTTGCTGTAATGCCTGCTATTGCTGCACCAGCGGTGGTAGAGATGGCATCGTCTTTTTCTTCCTCAATATTTGTTATTACCTTATTCATAACTATTTTTTGTTTTTTATTTTAAAATAAATCTTTTTGTTTACTTACTTCCGAGGTATGCTTCGTCGCATCCGAGGTATGCTTCGTCGCATCCGAGGTATGCTTTGTTGCATCCGAGGTATCTTTTATCGCATCCGAGGTATCTTTTATTGCATCCGAGGTATCTTTTATTGCATCCGAGGTATGTTTTATTGCATCCGAGGTATGCTTTGTCGCATCCGAAGTATGTTTTGTTGCATCCGAGGTATCGGATGTCACATCCGAGGTATCGGAAATGGCGGGAGGCATACCAAATATGCCTCCCTATCTCGTTGGTGGAACGTATAAAACAAGGTGAGAAAAGTGGAAGATGCCTGTAGAGAAGGCTTGTAAAGTAGTTTTATAAAGGAAGGTTTCGCTGAAATAGAAGCCTTCCTTAGCGATAACCGAATAATTAGTAAATGATAACATGTAAGAAGTATGAGTGATGAAACTGTAATATTTTGCAAGGAAGGTTTCGCTCTCAGCGAAGCCTTCCTTAACCGCCTGTACCCCTTAACCGAGCGCAAGGTAGGGAATGGGAACGAAGGAGGGGATTTAGATTTATCAGCTTTTTAAAAGTAGCTAAATCGTATCGGTCAAACGCCGTTATTGGCGTACGGTAAGCTGACAAATTGTTTTCATTCTCATTTTGAGGAACTAAATATTGGCAGAAGTTTCTCTAATCATCTCCAAAATAAAAGCCTTTTGGTAGGTGATAACAATATATCTATGATTTTAGCGTTCAATGATTAATGGTAGTTAAGCTCAAAAAATGATAATACTTATTATTAAAAACAGTGTAACTAAGGGTAAATAATAATAGCCCTGTCATCAAATTCAGATATAATGTGCTTGGAATGAAAAAAACGGAATTGTCTTTTATTAGCAATGAGCATTTGCTCAACGAGAAGCGGCTTCAGGCTTTGTCGAAAGATGAAAAGCCCGAAAAACAATTGGCTAATATTTTGGATGATGAAGCAATATTGAGAACTGCTTTTAAGAATAATCCTGAAGAGGGTTTCGAAATGGTGTTTCGGAGATACTACAAGCCATTGTGCAGCCATGCGGTTAGGTATGTTTATTCGAAAGAGATTGCAGAAGATATTGTAAGTGATGTTTTTATTAATTTCTGGAAGAATAATAATTACCAAAATGTAAAAATTAGTTATCGGGCATACCTGTATCAGGCATTGCGAAACACCATTTATAACTATCTAAAGAGCGAATATGGCAAAAGAGCAAATAGTTTTCTGTCTATAAACAAGGAGATTGATGAAGTAAAGGAAGAAAGTACTCCACAAAAGATGCTTTTGTTTGATGAGCTAACCATAAAGATAAGAGAAACAGTGAACGCCTTTTCGCCACAGTGTCAACGGGTTTTTATTTTGAGTAGATATGAAGGAAAGAAAAACAGAGAGATTGCGGAAGAACTCAATATTAAAATAAAGACGGTGGAAGCACACATGATGAAGGCGCTTAGTGCGTTGAAAAACAGCTTGGCAAACTATTTAAAATAAACGAAACACTCAAAAAACGAATTTATGAATAATAAAAATGCCGTAAGTAAAAAGGTCTTGTTCGACCACTTTGCTGGGCTATCCACACCACTAGAAAAAGCTTTGATAGAGGAATGGCTGAACAATACTGATAATGTTGAATTTTATTACCAATGCTTAAATGCTTGGGAAAACGAAAACCTTCAGTATGTTGCTGATAGTATAGCTGCTTTTGAGCAAATAAACACTGCAAAAAATGAGCAAATAGCAACCATAAATTCAACCGCTTCCGTAAAACGGTTAGGCAAACGCTTAGCTATTGCAGCGGCTGTTTTAGTGGCAATCTGCGGCACCCTATTTCTTGAAAAAGACAGAATTTTAAACAAAACCGTTAGCACTACTTATGGAGAAGTTAAGCAAGTTACTTTACCCGATGGAAGTACAGTAACACTAAATGCCAATAGTGAGATTAAGTATGCAAGATTCAACTTTGCAGACAATACCAGAGAAGTAAATTTGAATGGCGAAGCTGATTTTTCTGTAATACATACTAAGAGTAATCAAAAATTTATCGTTAAAACCAACAACAAACTAAATATAACCGTACTGGGCACTCAGTTTTCTGTTTATAACAGGAGCGCGACATCGGAAGTAGTGCTGAGAAAAGGTAAAGTTGAGCTGGACTATACAACTGTTGTTGGTAACCACCCAACAGTTTTGGTTTTAAAACCAGGAGATAAGTTTATAAAGAATGAAAAAGGGGCAGATGAAATTCATTTAGCCAATACAGAAAAGGTGATTGCATGGAAAAATCATGACTTCTTGTTTGAAGGAACAGCCTTGGCGGAAGTGGCAAATATTGTAAAAGACAATTTTGGTATTAAACTGATTTTTCAGAATGACACGCTTGCCAGTAGAAAAATATCCGGAACATTTCATGCAGAAAAAGCAGATGAACTGATTGATGCAATAGCGCAATTATTGGATGTAAACTACAAAAAGAAAAATAATGTTATCTATTTCTTTAATTAAGGATTAAACAGATACTATATTTTTGAAAAACGATTTGTTACCATAAAGAAATTAATAATGCATTTAAATAGAGTATTGCTTGTAATAGGATTTTTTGGCTTTGCCCACTACATACCTTTTGCACAGCCTAGCACATTGCACATACAAACGTTAACTCAAAAAAACAATGATACATCTCCGGCCACCATTAAACTTTCAGAAGTTTTAAAAAGCTTCAAGAGTTCTTTTGATACAGATATTCTCTTTGAAGACAAATTAGTAGAAGGGATTATTGTATCTAAAGATGTGCTTAGCCCTAAAGAATCAGTAGAAACTAACCTGAATAATCTGTTGAGTAGCTATTCTTTAAGCTTTAAAAAGTTAAAAGAAAAAACGTACGTAATCATTTCATCAAAAAGAAATACCAAGAAGACTACAGTAGATGCTACAAAAGTAGTTGATGTACTGCTTGAAACAGAGTCCGCTACCACAACAATACCCAATAAAACAACAGAAAACAGTAAACGCTCAGACCCCAATATCATAATAAATGGAATAGTTAAGGATGATAAGAATATGCCTCTATCCGGTGTTACCATTAAGGAAAAAGGTAAAAGTGCAACGGCAATATCAAAAGCAGATGGTAGTTTTTCTATTAAAGTATCTTCAAACAAGGCAACCCTTGTTTTTAGTTATTTAGGGTTCGAGAATGTTACGGTTGCAATTAACGATGTGCAGGAAAAAATATTGGTGAGCTTAAAAAGTGTAGCAAAAGATTTAGACCAAGTTGTTGTGGTTGGTTATGGCACACAGAAAAAAAGAGATGTAACGGGCTCAATTGCCAAAGTAAATATGGGTGATTTGCAAAAAGCCCCTGTACGTTCTTTCGAAGAAGCACTTGGTGGAAGAGTTGCAGGAGTGCAAGTAACCTCTACTGATGGGCAGCCCGGCAGTGCCAATAATATTGTGATAAGAGGTAATAGTTCTATTACTCAAGACAATTCTCCGTTGTATGTTGTAGATGGTTTTCCAATAGAGAATCCAAACAATAACTCAATAAATCCAGCTGATATAGAATCCATAGAAGTACTTAAAGATGCTTCTGCTACTGCAATCTATGGCGCTCGTGCTGCGAATGGGGTAATTATGATTACTACTAAAAAAGGAGTGGCTGGTAAAACCAAAATAACCTTAAACAATAACTATGGCACTCAAAAAATTATTAATAAAATAGCTGTTTTGAGTCCCTACGAGTTCGTAAAGTTTCAATATGAAAATGATTCGGTTAATACAAAATCTCAATATGGTACGAACCTAGAAATTTACAAAAATGCCAAGGGTATTGATTGGCAAGATCAGGTGTTTACAACTGCACCCATATTCAACACTTCGCTTTCATTAAGCGGTGGCGGAAATGATACCAAATTCTTTGCTTCTATTTCAGCTTTGAAGCAAGATGGAATTGTTAAGTTCTCTGGTTATGACAGGTATCAAGGAAGGTTGAGATTGGATCACACTATTAGTTCAAAAGCAAAACTTGGATTGAACATTAATTATAGTGTTCTAAAAGGTTTTGGCACTATTCCATCATCATTAACGGGGTCTTCCTCACAGTCCAGCAATTTAATGTTTAGTGTTTGGGGGTATCGCCCAATATCCGGTACTAAAGGCGCAAATCTATTGGTAGGATTGGATCCTTTATTCCTTGAGGATCAGAATGATTCTCGTTACAATCCCCTAGAAACGGTGCAATATGAAATGAGAAATCGTTTCTCTAATAACCTTTTTGGAAATGTTACTTTCGACTACGAATTAACTAAAGAACTAAGGTTTAAGGCAGTTATTGGTGCTACAAATGATGTAGACAGAAACGAAGAGTTTAATGGCACACGTACAAGACTTGGTAACCCTAAAACAGTAGCCGGAAGCACCAATGGCGTTAATGGTTCTTTCCTGTATACTACAACTAATAGCTATGTATCAGAAAATACGCTTTCGTATAATAAAAAAATAGAAAAACATTCTATAGATGCAGTAACAGGGTTTACCTGCCAAGGCGTTAACAAATACACTTTTGGTGCATCGGCCGCAAAGTTGCCAAATGAAAGATTAGGTTTGGCTGGCCTCGATGAAGGAACACCCAATAAGGTTCCATCTACCAATTCTAGTAATACCCTCGCTTCTTTTCTGGGTAGAATAAACTACGGATTTGATGGCAAGTATTTAGCTACTTTATCTTTTAGGGCTGATGGTTCCTCAAAGTTTTCAGAAAACAACCATTGGAGCTATTTTCCATCGGGAAGTGTTGCTTGGAGAATAAGTCAAGAAAATTTTATGAGCAAAGTGAAGTTCATTAACGATTTAAAAATACGTGCTAGCTATGGATTGGTAGGTAATAATAGGGTTTCTGATTATGCTTATGCCAATACACTTTATTCGCCCATTACTAAAGCCTATTATTTTAATAGTACGCCTACTAGCAGCACCCTTCCATCTGCTTTGGGTAATCCTAATTTGAAATGGGAAACAACCGCACAAAGTGATGCCGGGATAGATGTAGCCGTTTACAATAACAGAATTAATATAACGGTTGATATTTATAGAAAAATAACTAACGACTTATTGTTGAATGCAGATTTGCCTCCTTCTTCTGGGTTTGTTTCCGCCTATAAAAACATTGGTAAAGTGCAAAACCAAGGGCTAGAATTTTCTATCAATGCAAAGGTTTTAGATAACGGAAAATTCAAATGGTCGTCAGGGTTTAATATTGCTTTTAATAGAAACAAAGTCTTAGCGCTTAATGAAGGTCAGGAATCATTGCAATCAAATATTAATTGGGATAACCAATGGAGGAATACAACCACCTACATGGCCAAGATTGGTCAACCGCTAGGTTTGATGTATGGTTACATATGGGATGGAAATTATCAATACAAAGATTTTGATAAAAGCCCATCAGGTACCTACACTTTAAAACCCAATGTAACATCAAATACCACAATCCCTAGTACTAGGATTCAGCCTGGCTACATTAAGTACAAAGATTTGAATGGAGATTTAGTAATGAACGATTACGACAATACCATCATCGGCAATGGCAATCCCGATTATACTGGAGGCTTCACCAATAACATTTCTTACAAGGGATTTGATTTGAATGTATTCTTTCAATTCTCTTATGGGGCAGATATATTAAATGCAAACAAGTTGGTTTTTGAAGGAAACTCTGGTCGTGCCATGCAGAACCAATTTGCAACTGTATTAAACAGATGGTCGCCTACCAATCAGAATAACCAAATGTATATTACTAAAGGTGCTGGCGACAAAGTGTATTCTTCAAGGGTTATTGAGGATGGTTCTTTCTTGCGTTTAAAAACAATACAGTTAGGGTATAATGTAACGGCTTCTATTTTAAAAAGGGCAAGCATTAACTCTGTAAGATTGTTCGCTTCTGCTCAAAACATTATTACTTGGACAAAATATACTGGCTTCGATCCTGAAGTTTCTGCTTATAACTCTGCCTTAACTCCAGGTTTCGACTATTCAGTTTACCCTCGGGCTAAGACATTTACACTTGGTTTAAACATTAATTTCTAAAAGAACACATCAATGAAAGCTTCAAATAAATTATTCATATTTTTTTCGTTTGGTTTACTGGGATTAACTTCTTGCAAAAAGTATTTAACCAAAGTGCCTAATGACACCATTATTTCCGACCAATATTACGCAACCGATGCAGAACTAAACGCTGCACTTGGAGGAGTATATAGTTATCTGGCACAAGATGGTACATTTTCTAGGAATCTATTGTTAGAATTAGAGATGGGCAATGATGAAGGGCAGTTTAATAACCGTACTAACAAATCGGCCGTTCCTTCGCTTTATGATTGTCAATCTACCACTTCTATTTATTCCGACTGTTGGGCTACTTTATATGCAGGTATCAATGCAGCCAATTTGTTGTTATATAATGTTGATGCTTCTGGAGCTTCTGCCAATGTAAAAGCTGTTGTGAAAGGGGAGGCTACTTTTTTGAGAGGTTTTTTTTACTTTCAGTTAGTTACCCGCTATGGTGATGTGCCATTAAGAATTAAACCTACAACTCAAGTTGTCAATTTTAATTATCCAAGAACTTCGTCTATTGCTGTTTACAACCAAATTCTGTCCGACTTAAAAACGGCTCAAGGATTGGTAAATGACATCTCAACAAACATTACGCCTTCGCATGTAAATAAAACAGCTATTGCAGGAATCATTGCTAGGGTATATTTAAAGATGGCTGGTCGTCCGCTAAACCTTGGCTTGCCCATGTACGATTCGGCTGCGGTATATGTTGAGTCTGTTATCAATTCTGGTTTACATCAATTAAATCCTAGTTACAAACAGATATTTATCAATCAATCACAGGATTCGTATGATGTGCCTTACAATGAATCTATGTGGGAGGTGGAATTTTATGGTAACAATAGTCCTTCTGGCACTATGCCTCCCGGTAGCAGGTTTGCTTGCCAGTTAGCCATGCGTTATACAGGAACCGACCAGAATCCTCAGGTTGTTTATGGCTATGGATCCTATACACCAACTGGCTATTTGTACGATAGCATTTATCAAAAGTATCCTTCAGATACACTCCGAAGAGATTGGAATATTCCACCTTATTCTCTGGCAAAAATTAATGATTCTACTTCCATTCTGCCAATTGTTCTGCCAGTTACAAATCCGTTGTTTAAGGCAGCAAATTCAACATGGGATAGGGATTGTGGTAAATGGAAACGTGAATACGAAAAGTATTTGCCTAAAAATAGGGATTGGAGTCCTACCAATTTCCCTGTAATTCGTTATGCCGATGTATTGTTGATGGCGGCTGAAGCAGAAAATGAAATAGGAAATACAGACAATGCACTTTTATACCTTAATAAAGTGAGGGCTAGGGCTTTGGCAGAGGCAATTCCTACTACAGATCAAGCTTCTCTCAGACAGATTATTCGCGATGAAAGAGCAAGAGAATTGTGCTTTGAAGGATTAAGAAAGTTCGATTTAATAAGATGGGGAATCTTTAATAAGTCAATGAGTGCTTGCAAAAGCGCTATTACAAACGGCAATTCCTCTGCTAGTTTAAAGGCTAGGTATCTAGTTGCATATAACAATGTTGGGCTGAGAGATACTTTACTGCCAATCCCTAGTTCCGAGATTGCTGTAAATAATTTGATGACACAAAATGCTGGCTGGTAAAATTTAATTTTATTCAACATGGAAAACATAAATAGAATATTGTTCTTCACACTTGTTACGCTGACCTTCTTTTCCTGTAGAAAAGACAAGGTAGATAATGTAGATTTTAACGTTACTACTACTGCAAGTACGTACAAAATTTCTGACACTGTTTATTTTGATATGTCTGGCAATCCCGATGTTATCTCTTTTTATTCGGGTGATTCTTTGAACAACTACGACAATAGAAACAGAACTTCTAAGGTTGGAGGTACGCTAAACTTTAGTTTTCAGGTTCGTGGTTCTAACGATTCTGCTTTTAAAGCAATTGCAAATGGAGCTTTCAAGGTACTTGTTTCTACTAATTTCAAGGCAACTTATACATCTTACAAGGATAGTACCTTAAAGGATACATTACGCGTTGCCGCAGCAGATTCATCTATGATTAATTCGGCTAAATGGACGGACATCACAAGCCGACTTTCTTTACCTGTAACAGGTAATTTCACAACTCCATACCCAACGGCAGTTGCACCTATCAGCGACTTAATTACCAATGCTGCCGCTCCTTTCAATATTGCCTTTTTGTATAAAGCAGATTCTACTAATTTCATGGGTTCAAATGGAATTCAGCTAGGTTCATTTTCATTGATAAATAGTTTTCCTGATGGAACGGCCACAGATTTTAGCCCCAAAATAATAGCCGGAGGCTCTAAAAGTGCTACTTGGAAAACTACTAAAGCTGCCAACCAGCTTTATGGTTGGATTACCACAACTTCCTTTCTAAGATTTATTCCTAAGTATGGAACTTCTTATACAGAGAGTTGGATTATTTCGAATGCACTTTATCCTAATGCAGCAACTCCTGATCTTGCTATTCCAATAAAGAATATTTCGCAGTCTCCTTTAAAGAGATTTGCCTATAAGTTTACAAATGCAGGGCAGCATAAGGTTGTTTTTGTTGCGAGTAATAACAGGGTTAGTGGGCAGCAGCAGGTGGTAAAAGTGATAAATTTGAATATTACAAAGTAAGGAGCGAATGATTTTCATTAAACCCGTTTGAGTGAATAAACTTCAGTGACAAAAGTTCAAACTTACGAGACAAAAGTTCAAACTTACGAGACGAAAGTTCAAACTTATGCGATGAAAGTTCAAGCTTATGCGACGAAAGTTCAAACTTATGCGATGAAAGTTCAAACTTATGCGACAAAAGGTTAACCTTATGCGACGAAAGTTCAAACTTATGCGACGAAAGTTCAAGCTTATGCGACAAAAGGTTAACCTTATTCGACGAAAGTTCAAGCTTATGTGACGAAAGTTCAAGCTTATGCAACGAAAGTTCAAGCTTATACAACGAAAGGTTAAGATTATGCAATGATTATTCGCAATTAGGCAACACTTTTCCAAATCGTTCAATCTTTAGTTTCATTCAATCGATAATAAAATAAAATACATAACGTGACAAACAGAATAGTTAGATTTTTTCAACAAACACAGTTTGTTTCTATGCAAGTCATTTTTGTTGCAACACTTTTCATGGCGAATAGTCTCCAAGCTCAATCCGCCTACTACATAGATTCTATTAATGGAAATGACGTTAATAATGGTTCATTTAACACACCCTTTAAGTCAGTGACCAAGTTAAACTCGATGACATTAACCGCAGGAACTAAAGTTTATTTGAGAAGTGGTTGCAGTTGGACAGGGCAACGACTTTCTTTTAAGGGTTCTGGTGTAGATGGTAATCCTATATTAATTGATAAATACGATACTGGCGCAGCACCACTTTTGGCTGGTAATGGCTTGGTGGGTCAAGCGGTTGTGTACCTCTACAATCAGCAATACATAGAAATTAGAAACCTAGAAATAACCAATTCTCCCAGAGGTCCAATAGATAGCGACTTCTTTGTGGGCGTGTTTGAAAAGGGAACCAATCCAATGGGTGCAGATAGGCGTGGAGTGATGGTTGCCATTGATAATTTTGGTACTGCCAACCATATTTATTTAAAGAACTTAAATATTCACCATATAAAAGGTCAACTAGGCAATGGAGGTACTACTTTAAATGGGGCAATACCTAAGCGCACAGGCGGTATTTATTTTGATGTATTAGGAAAAACAGAAAAGACATCATCTAGATCTAGGTTCAATGATATTTTGATAGATAGTTGTACCATTAGTTACTGCGAAAACATAGGATTGGCTTTTGATAATGAATGGAATATTTATTACCCAGCTAGCAATGAGTATAATAACTGGTTTACTAGGCGTTTTACTAATGTAAAAATTAGCAACAATATACTGCACCATATTGGCAAGAATGCAATGATAATACGTTGCACAGATTCTACCGGATTGATAGAACGCAATGTTTGTTACGAAACAGCCGTTGGCACTACAGGCAATACCATGTTTACAGCGAGGGCAAGAGGCACTGTTTTTCAATATAATGAGGGATATTTTAATAGAGCCACCACACAATCGGTAGATCCTGGTTCGATAGATGGAAGCATGTACGACCCTGATTTAGGCAGTGTAAACGTAATTTTTCAATATAGTTACAGCCACGATAATAGCCAAGGATTGTATTGGGGATGCAACTCTAGAAACCAACCGGGCAATACTGTTCCAAGAATCCCAGATCCGGCAGATACGGGGTGTACAGCTCGTTATAATATTAGCCAAAACGATTATGGCTCTTTGGTATTTTTAAACTATCCATCTGCGGGCAATGAAATTTACAACAACATATTCTACTCCAAATCAAGCTTGAGTCCTAAAATAATTCAAGAAAATGGGAGTAGTAACCATACGTACAATTTTAGAAACAATATCATTTTCAATTTAACAAAAGCCAATTCTAGTGGAGCTAGATATTCATTAGTAGATACAGGCGTTACTACCCAAAATAGAACCATAGAATACAATACGTTTTATGGCAGTCATCCTACAACCGAGCCCGCAGATGCTTATAAACTTATAAGTAATCCATTGTTTGTTAGTCCGGGTTCTGCCACAATTGGTATCTATACGGTTGATGGATATAAATTAAAACCAACCTCGCCGTGCATCAATTCGGGGATGGTAATTGCTGGTGCTCCTTCCAAAGATTTTTGGGGTAATCCTATTCCGGGCGAAAGAGGTTTACCTACTTGTAGGGGAGCATTTGAGTACAATACCCCATGGCCAGTACCCATTACTTTGAGTTCTTTTACTGGTAATGCCTCAAATACAGGCAATCAACTTTATTGGACAACCACCAACGAAATAAACAACAAAGGCTTCTCTATTCAGCATAGTGCAGACGGAACAAACTTTACGGATATACAATTTATTCCTGCGCAAACTGCCACAGGCAACTATGTAGGGAGACTGAATTATACCTACACGGATGCAGTTTTAAATACAGGGATTAATTATTATCGTTTAAAACAGATTGATAAAACGGGGGGGCAAACCTATTCTTCCGTAATTAAATTAGATAATAATCCTGCTATTTCTGCTTCTGTTATGGTATATCCCAATCCTTTGGTAGGTAGTAAGCTAATTTATTTATCGCTGAAAGGAATGCCTGTGGGTGTTTATTTGGTTAAAATAATTTCATTAAATGGAAAAGAGATTTTTGCTCAATCCCTAAAATATGATGGCAATACAAGTACCCATCCTATTAATGTTAAAACCTCTTTGGCAGCGGGTACTTATCTAGTAAAGGTTAGCAATAGAATTACGGAGGCTAGTAATAAACTAATAATTCGCTAGAATCCGAGTAATAAAATGTCTTTATGTTGTATAGGTTTTGACTTGAATTGTGTATGCTATAGCTAGTTCTTTAAACTTTTTAAACCACTCAAGTAAATTTACTGCCGTCCAATTATTATTCAAATAGTTTGTAGCTAATGAATCCTATTAACTTTACAAGCATACATAAATACAACATTAATGAATAAATTTATTTTAAAAACACTCGTTACATCGGTGGCGGTACTATTGGCAGCCTTCCTTTTGCATAGCGGCGTACGGGTAAATGGTACACTTACCGCCATTTTGGTAGCATTGGTAATGGGGCTATTGAACAATTTTGTAAAGCCAATACTCATCATACTTACCATCCCAATTACCCTATTTACATTCGGGTTATTTCTTCTTTTTATCAATGTTTTAATAGTAAAATGGACTTCCGACATTGTACCCGGATTTAGGGTGAGTGGTTGGCTGTATGCGTTGTTATTTAGCTTCATCGTTTCATTTATTACTTCTGTAATAGAAAAGTTAGTAGGAGGGAAAGACTAAAACGATTTACTATTCTTCATGCTATGTAACTTCTTTTCATAAGGTGTTGGTCAATGGTGCTAAGTAGCTTTCTCTATGTGGCCTTTGTAATTAAACTATTTACTTGTAAAACCAACATGATTTATGTGCCTATGAAATCTATGTGTTTAAGTTTTTACTTCTCCATAAATTATATAACAGAAATAAGAATTCCTTAATTCTATACATTATGAAAAGCTTTGTTTGTCTTGGATAAAAGTGCTTTCTATCTATTACTTTCGCCGCCAAATAATACTAATTATGATTTCTACAGTGTTTGATACAGCCACAAAGCCTATAGCAATAGGCAGCGACCATGCAGGTTTTGAGTATAAAGAAGCAATAAAAGAATGGCTTACTGAAAAAGGATTTGCTACTAAAGACTTTGGTACAGATTCTCTTGCTAGTGTAGATTATCCAGATTTTGCACATCCGACAGCATTGAGTGTAGAAAGTGGTGAAACTGCTTTTGGAATTTTGCTTTGTGGCAGTGCCAATGGTGTTGCCATTACTGCAAATAAACACCTAGGAATTAGAGCGGGATTGTGTTGGGAAAATGAAGTGGCTAAATTAGTAAGGCTTCATAATGATAGTAATGTACTTTGTATTCCTGCAAGGTTTGTTTCTTTAGAATTAGCAAAGGAAATGATAGAAACCTTTATGCAAACCGTATTTGAAGGAGGCCGTCACGGACTTAGGGTTAATAAAATAGGCTGTTAAGGAAATTAATCTATACTAAAAAAGGGCTGGTACAATAATCTGTACCAGCCCTTTTTAGTATCTAAAAGTACTTTAAATGTGCAGCTATTATTTCTTAAAAATATTATTAACGGCTCCAGAAAGCATTGGGTACTTTTCTTTTACAAAAGCTGCAATTATTTCAATCACTTTTGTAGTTTGTTCTGTTGATAAACCAACTTCATTTTTAATTCTATCAATTAACTCGTTCATATAATTATTTTTAAATGTTACGCTACTTTTAATAAACTCATTTTGCTCTTACCAAATTTACCTTCAGCATATTCTAAAGTAATATTCAGCTTTGTTTCGCCGGATCCTGGCAATTCGAACATGGCATCAGTGAGTATGCTTTCGCAAATACTACGCAATCCTCTTGCGCCAAGTTTATATTCCATTGCTTTTTCTACCATAAAATTAAAAACAGACTCATCAAATGAAAGTTCAATTCCTTCAAATTCAAACAGTCGGCAATATTGTTTTATCAAGGAGTTTTTAGGCACTGTCAATATACTGCGCAAAGTTTCTGCATCCAATGGATTCAGATAGGTAACAATTGGCAATCTACCCAATAATTCAGGTATTAAACCAAAGCTTTTTAAATCTTGTGCAGTTATAAATTGTAAAATGTTTTTACGTTGATAATCTTGGCTTTCTTTATTTACATTAAAGCCAATCGCGTTTGTATTTACCCTTCTTGCAATTACTTTATCAATGCCATCGAAAGCTCCCCCACAAATGAAAAGTATATTTTTTGTATCTACTTTTACCATTTTCTGATCAGGATGTTTGCGCCCCCCCTGTGGAGGCACCAAAACTTCGGTTCCTTCAAGCATTTTTAAAAGTCCTTGTTGAACACCTTCTCCACTTACATCTCTAGTTATGGACGGATTATCGCCTTTACGGGCAATTTTATCTATTTCATCAACGTACACAATGCCTCTTTCTGCCGCAGCAACATCATAATTGCAGTTTTGAAGCAATCTTGTAAGCATGCTTTCCACATCTTCGCCCACATAACCAGCTTCTGTAAATACGGTTGCATCTACAATGGCAAAAGGAACATTCAATAATCTAGCAATTGTTTTGGCTATCAAGGTTTTACCAGTGCCAGTTTCTCCCACCATGATTACGTTACTCTTCTCAATCTCTATATCATCTTGCAATTGTTTTTGATTGATACGTTTAAAGTGATTATAAACAGCAACGGTAATTACCCTTTTTGCATCATCTTGCCCAATTATATACTCGTCAAGAAACTTTTTAATTTCAAAAGGTTTCTTGATATTCAATTTAAAGTTGGATGTGCCAGATGAAGAAAGTGGTGAATTATCATTACTTGTACTAGCTTCATGTTTCAGTCCAAGCTCTTGGGTAATGATATCCTGTGCGTGTTCTACACAGTTTTCACAAATATGCCCTTCTTGACCAGCAATTAATATTTTCACCTCATCACGGCCTCTACCGCAAAATGAACAGTGTAAATTTGTTTGTTTAGGCATTGTTATTATTTTAATTATACTTTAAATGAACTGTTATTAGACAAAAATACACGCTAATTAGTAAAAATGTAGCGTGTATTCAAATATTGGTAAATTGTAAGTTTATTATAACTTATCCAAAACAGCATCAACTATTCCGTATTCTACAGCTTCTTTAGCATCCATCCAGTAGTCTCTATCAAAATCTTTCATGATTTGTTCCACTGTTTTGCCACAGTTTTCAGCCAATATTCTTGCGCCTATTTCCTTTGTTTTTCTTATTTGTTCTGCCTGAATTTCAATGTCGGCACTTGTAGCTTGAAAGTAACCACCAAGACTAGGTTGATGAATCATTACTTCTCCATGCGGATAAATGTATCTCTTTCCTTTTGTACCTACGCTAAGTAAAATAGAACCCATACTCGCTGCCAATCCCATGCAAATGGTACTTACTGGGCTAGAAATTAGTTTAATGGTATCGTACATCACCATTCCGCTAGTAACAACTCCACCAGGACTATTAATATACATTTTTATTTCTTCACCCGGTTTGTCAGCATCCAAAAGCAACAATTTGGTTACAATATCTTTTGCACTTTTATCATCAACCACACCCCATAAGTAAATAGCCCTCTTCTCGAAGAAAAGTTTTTCCATTTTCTTCATGGTAGCAGAACCTATTTGCTCTTGCTTTTCATCCCTTGGCTTTTCATCTTCATCATCTTCCATTAAAAAGGGATTTGAATTATATTTTGCTTGAATCATTCTTTTAAAATTTATCTGTTTGAATTCCCAATTTCTGAGATTTATTTAAGTGCCGCTGCCTTTCTTGGGTTCACGAATAATACTTCATCTACCAACCCATATTCTTTGGCTTCTGTAGATTTTAACCAATAATCGCGATCACTATCTTTTGCAATTTCTTCCACTGTTTTACCTGTGTGAGATGCAGTAATCTCATACAACTCTAGTCTAAGCTTTTTAATTTCCCTAGCAGTAATTTCAATATCAGTAGCTTGACCACCAATTCCTCCACTTGGTTGGTGCATCATTATACGGCTATGTTTTAGTGCAGTACGTTTGCCTTTTACACCAGCACAAAGCAATACCTGACCCATACTTGCCGCAATTCCTGTACAAATTGTACTCACATCCGGACTAATAAATTGCATGGTATCATAAACCCCAAGACCAGCATAAACACTTCCACCAGGACTGTTTATGTACATCTGAATATCTCTTGTACGGTCTACGCTTTCCATAAATAACAACTGTGCTGTAATAATATTAGCCACGTAATCATTTATACCTTCTCCCAAAAATATAATTCTATCCATCATCAACCTACTAAATACGTCCATTTGGGCTATATTCATTGGTCTTTCTTCTATGATGTAAGGAGTAAGATTTGTTGGATTGAAGTGTGATTGATAATTATGTAATGTGCCGCTACTTATGCCTTTATGCTTTACAGCATATTTTTCAAATTCTTTTCCAATATTCATTTATTCTTTTTTAAGTATTTAATTTATAGGTGCGTCCTTTTCAAATTGTATGCAAAAAAACACATACGACAAGTTGACTGTTTAAACTGAGTAATCAAGTACGCTTTTGAAAGAATTTCTACCAATAACCCGTATTATTGACAGTTGGTATATTAGAATTTTGGACAGTTGATTGGCTTGTCAGTACTTGGTCTGTAAATGTACATTGCAGAAATCTCAATACCACCGTTGCCATTACTTGCTGTTTTTAAAGAAGAAGTATTAACATCATAAGTAATGCCCAAACGCACATCATTATATTCTAAACCTAAGTAAGGAATAATTGCATCTTTAAAACGAATCCAGCTACCAAGGTAAATACTAGTTTGTTTTAATTCTTCTTCTGGATTAGTGATAAATTGAAAAGCACCACCTATTACAGTTTCGCTAGCACCACCCTGAAAAGTTTGAATACCACTAAAGTGTAATGTAGTTGCTGGCCCAATGCCAAAATAAGTTCCTGCATGTATGGTAGCACGTGGGTTTAAAACATACTTCTCGGCAGTAGTAAACTTTTGAGTTGGCTTATTAATATGATAAACGCTAACCCCACCATAAAAATTGTTCCTTTCATTCGTACTTCCACTATATAGTATACCCGCATTCATGTCTAGATAGTTAGATGAAAGTGTAGAACCAGAAAAGTCCTCTCCAGAACTTCCAGTCCAAGATCCATCAGGTTGTAATTGATTTGCAAAATGTAAACTAGTTGTATTAATAAACATGTTAGCATAAGTAACCTGAACACCACCACTTAGTTGAGTATTTCCATCTTCGTCCAAACCTTTGTGGTAAGCTGTTGATAAGCTGAAATAATTAAAGTTAACTGCACCGGCGGCACTATTATCATTTAATGCCGCAAAACCAACGCCCCAATTGTCATTAGATGGTATTATTTTCTTACCAACATGAAAGTCCACCGATCCTGTTGTAGTAATAAACGCATTATTAATAGAAGGCCATTGATTACGATAGTTTCCAGAAAACCGCACATTACCATCAAACTTACCTGTAAACGCAGGATTTAAGGTTAATGGTGATGAAAAGAACTGTGAAAAATGCGGATCTTGAGCGTATAGATTACTACACAAAACTGATAGTAAAACGAACGTGAAAAAATTTTTCATTTGTTGTAATTTGATATTAATTATAAATTGCTAAACTAAGGCAAACATTTTTTTGATGTGCAAATTTCGAAGTTTTTTACATGTATCATTCATAATAACACAATAAAAAACAAATATAGTAGATAATTTAACGAATTAATATTGTATTTTGGTTCCATAAGCAAGGTCACCTGCATCTCCTAGGCCTGGAACGATATAGCCTTTTCCTGTTATTTCTTCGTCAATGTCTCCACACCAGATTTTTACATCATCTCCACACTCTCTTTTTAGGTACTCAATACCTACGGTACTTGCAATGGCACAAACAACATAAATGCAACTTGGATTGCCAATGCCGTTTAAATATTGGATAGTTTTTGCCAACGAAGCACCTGTTGCAAGCATCGGATCGGAGATAATCAATATTTTATTGTCCAATGATGGGCAACTCATATAATCTAAACTTATTTCAAAACTGCCATCTCTCTTATGTTTCCTGTAGGCAGAAATAAAAGCATTGTCTGCTTTATCAAAGTAGTTTAACATGCCATTGTGTAGCGGAAGCCCTGCACGGAGTATCGTTGCCAAAACGGGTTGTTCTTTTAGCACTTTGCTAGCGTGTATACCCAATGGCGTCTGCACATCTACTTCTCCGTAGGGTAAAATCTTACTTATTTCATAAGCAGCAATCTCTCCTATCCTCTCCAAATTTCTGCGGAAACGAAGTCTATTTTTTTGAATATCTATATCTCTCAATTCAGAAACCCAATTACTTACCAAACTGTGCGACTCACTCAAATTAACTACCATATTCTTCTAATTATCTTAATAAACGCTATTTCTGAAATTCAAACAATCTCAATAATACTGCAAGTATAGTTTATTGTTTAAAATAATTTAAAAATAAAAGTTCTAATCAACTTTTTAAAGTCGATTCTGTTAAATAAATTACAATTAAAGGCTTTTATGTCGTTTATTTCGAAAAAAACGCTTAGTTATGAATAACAAAAGCTACTTTTCGCCCCAAACATATAAGCATTTATTTTTATTGAAGACAAATCTTTAATTTTTAGTTATGGCAATATTGAAAGAAGGTGTAAAAGCACCTGCATTTAAAGCATTAGATCAAAATGGTAAAACTATCGCTTTGAAAGATTTTTTAGGGAAGAAAGTTGTTTTATATTTTTATCCAAAAGACGATACGCCAGGATGTACCGCCCAAGCCTGCAATCTTCGTGATAATTATACTGAATTGCTCGAACAAGGTTTTCAGGTTATTGGCGTTAGCGTCGATTCTGTAAAAAGCCATAAAAAGTTCGAAGAAAAGTTTACCCTTCCTTTTCCATTGGTTTCTGATGAAGAAAAGAAAATAGTTGATGCCTACAATTTGTGGGGCGAAAAGAAGTTTATGGGAAAAACTTACATGGGTACCACTAGAACTACCTTTTTAATAGATGAATTGGGCAAGATTAAAAAGATTATCGTTAAGCCCGATACAAAAAATCATACTGAAGAAGTATTGGCTGCCTGGAACGAAGCATAATTTACTTTTTTAGCAGCAATATTAAATGGATACAATCTCGATGGTTGTATCCATTTTTGTTTTTCTAACATCATGAAGCCTTATAAATTATTATCTGAAGCTAAATATCTTCCTTTTCACAAGTCGTTAGATCGTATCGTTGAAAGAAAACTACCATTGAAGCCTTTAAAATGTCTTTAGTTTTCTTGCAAATATTTCATTTATCCTACTAAATCTTGTTCATCATTTCATCAGTTTTCTTTACGGCCTGTAAAAAGTGTTTCATCCCAACCACTTTCCATATTTTCAATCTTGCAATCTCATTCTTTGCCTCTAAATTCTTCTGTTCAAGCACTTATTTTTCTTTCATTTCCCATTTTAAACACCCTATTGCTAATATATCCTAGTACTATTCTTCTTCTTTTTAGTTGATTAAGTAATCTACATATTTTAAAACGCGTATTTAGCATTTCCATCTTGTTGCAATATCTATTATTATCCAAGTTTAATCTTTCGTTGCCCGTGTTTTGTCTTTTGGAGTCCAAGTTTAGTTTCTAATTATCTGTGCAGACCTGTTAAGCGTCCGTACAAACATGTTATTCATCCAATAAAACATGTTAACACCCCAATAAAACATGTTAACTCCCCAATAAAACATGTTAACTCCCCGAAAAAACATGTTAACAACGCGTTATTAGTAAAAAATCAGGGTACCTTGAACAAAGTTTGGAGCAGCAATAACAATTTTTTTGAAAAAATAGCCCCTCGTTTCAATACAATAAATGACAATCTAGAAACAATAAACCCAAATGAAAATAAATACCGATAAAAATGGTGCACAATTACTTAATAAAAGGATACAAAAGCATAAAATCAATTGAAGAAAAATATTTTAAAGCAAAAAGAGGATAAAATCAGGGCGGTGAGCAAGGTTTAAAAAGCTAAAATGAATCTCCCTTTTAAAATGTGATAAAGAGCGTTTGCCTTAGATTACTGTTTATGATGAATATTGAACCTTTACTAATGAATTATTAATAATTGAAAGATTGTAAAAAAGAAAAAGTGGCCCATGAGGGATATTTTCAATAACCCTATTAATAAACTAATGGCAAAGTGGATGATGGCATTGACCTAATAAATCATCTTTCAAAGAGTTTAAGAAAAAAATTAAGTGCGAAATAGGATTAGTTTAAATAATTGAATAATCAGCATAATTTAGAATGTGTTTTTGAGGATGCTTTAAAGTGATTTTTTACCATAAAATAGATTTCTTGCTGTTCGATCATGTTAAACGAAGCGACATGTCGAACTTGCAAATGATAGGGATTTGTAATCCCGTTACTCCCTGATAAAGACTCAACCAAGGCAAGTATTCAGCGTTTGCTGGTCACTTATTTCTTTGGTCTATCTAGTTTGTAATTGGTATTCGCTAAACTAAATACAGTACGAACAAAGGCATCCCAAAAATGGATGTCTTTGTTGTTTTATACTATAATAGAGGTAGATTATTAAACCAAATTCATATTATTGCATCCTAAAGAAAAAAATTTTGCTTATGAAAAATAACGTTTTCGCTCTAATTGCCTTAATCATCCTTGGTCAAACAGTTATTGCACAACCAAAAACTACTACAATCTCCGCTCCTCACGAGCGTCTGTTATTAGATAATGGCTGGCGTTTTTATTTAGGAGATATTCCTTTCCCAATCATCAGAGGTCAGGATATGAGCTATTCTAACGCTAAAGCGGGTAAATCTTGGGGTGCTGCCGACCCGGGTTTTGACGATACTAAGTGGAGATTGCTAAATCTGCCTCACGATTGGTCGGTAGAATCTGCTTATGACAGTACCGAAAACCCAACGCAAGGATACCGCAAAAGAGGTATAGGTTGGTACAGACGAAACTTTAAATTGGATGCTAAAGACAAAGGCAAATACTTAGAACTTCAGTTTGATGGCATTGCTACCAATTGCACTATCTGGTTTAATGGAACTGTTATGCACCGTAACTTCTGTGGCTACACTTCTTCGTACATCGACATTACTTCGATGGCAAAATATGGTGACGATTTAAACAATATTGCCATCCGTGTAGATGCTGTTCCACAAGAAGGTTGGTGGTATGAAGGTGCTGGCTTGTATAGGCATACTTGGTTGGTAAAACAATCTCCCGTACATATTATTACCGATGGAATATTTGCCCAACCTGTTAAAAATGTACATGGCGAATGGATGCTTCCTGTGGAAGCAACAGTTGAAAACAGTGGTAAAGAAGCGGCCAACTTCACCATACACACAAGTTTGTTAACCGATAATGGAAAACTGGTTGGCGAAGGAAATGCCGATGGAGGAACACTTAGCCCTTTGGTGAGAGGTGTTGCCAAATTGAATATCCCTGTACATAATCCTGATTTATGGACTTTAGAAAACCCTGCTTTATATAAAGTTAGAACCGTAGTTTTGCAAAATGGAAGTCCTGTTGATACCATTATTACCACTTGTGGTTTTAGAACCATTCAATTTAGAGCCGATTCTGGCTTTTATCTAAACGATAAATGGGTTAAAATACAGGGCACTTGCAACCACCAAGATCATGCGGGTGTGGGCGTTGCCGTTCCGGATGCCTTATGGGAATTTAGAATTAAAAAGCTAAAAGAAATGGGCGTTAATGCAAACCGTTGTTCGCACAATCCTCCTTCTAATGAGTTTTTAGATGCTTGCGATAGGAACGGTATTATGGTGATGGATGAAAATAGAAACTTTAATGTTTCTCCCGAATATCAACGTCAATTGGAATGGATGGTGCGCCGCGACAGAAACCATCCAAGCATTATTTTGTGGAGTGTTTTTAACGAAGAACCGATGCAAGGAACCGAAAATGGCTACGAAATGGTGCGCCGAATGAGTAACGTGGTGAAGGTTTTGGATACCTCTAGGCTCATAACTGCCGCACAAAGCAACGGCATGTTTACCCCCATCAATGTTTCTCATGCTGTTGATGTAGTAGGGTTTAATTATCAGCAAAATGATTATGAAAAATACCACAAACAGTTTCCTAATAAGCCCATAACTAGTTCTGAAGATGTTTCTGGGCAGATGGATAGGGGCGAATATGTGAGTGATAAAAAGAAACAATATTTGGCTGCTTACGATGACATTAAACCGAGCTGGGGAAATACGCACCGTGCTTCTTGGAAAATGATTGCCACCAAACCCTATGTGGCTGGTTGTTTTATTTGGACAGGATTTGATTATCGTGGCGAACCGCAGCCTTTTGAGTGGCCTTCTGCTAGTTCTGTTTTTGGTTGTATGGATGTGTGTGGTTTTCCAAAAACGGCTTTCTACATTCATCAGGCTCAATGGGTGCCTACCTCAAAGCCTGTTTTGCAATTAGTTCCTCATTGGAATTGGTCAAAGGATAGTATTGGAAAAAACATTAGGGTGATGGCTATGAGCAATGCAGAAACCATTAAACTAAAGCTGAATGGCAAATGGATTGGTGAACAAAAAGTAGATTATTTTGAAATGAACACTTTTCAAGTACCTTATCAGCCAGGAAAATTAGAGGCTTTTGGCTATAGAAATGGCAAAGAAGTGTCTCATTTTGTGGTAGAAACAACGGGAGATGCTGTTGGATTACAATTGGTTCCTGACAGAAATACGCTAGCGGGCGATGGTGAAGATGCAATTCCTATCACCGTGAAAGCTATTGATGCAAAAGGAAGACCCATAGAAACTGCGAACTTGCCTATTGAATTTGAAATTAGTGGCCCGGCTACAATTATTGGTATGGGTAATGGAGACCACAATAATCATGAGCCAGAAAAAGGAAATAAATACAGTTTATATAATGGATTGGCGCAAGTAATTATTCAGAGCAATGCTGCAAGTGCAGGTGATGTTGTGCTGACGGCAAAATCGGGTAATTTAAAAGTAGCCACCATTCATTTAACGGTAAAAGAAGCTGTTCAGATCCCTTCAGTTCCTGTTGCAAAAGTTGCTTTGATATTAGACAGATGGAAATTATCTCCTTTTTATACTGAGAAACCAGATCCAAATGTGGAAGTAGCTAATTATGATATGAATACTTGGGGAACTACTAGGCCCGGAAGTTTGCAAAAGTTTGCGGAGAATAAATACGCATTGTATCGGGTTAATTTTAAACCCTACACAGAAGAATGCGAGAAAGGAGGAAGAGTTGTGTTTAAATCTGTTACTGGCAAGGCAGAGTTTTGGTTGGATAAACAATTGGTTGGCTCAAAAGAAAAAGCTGAAAGAGGAGATTTTACTTTGAATTTGCCTGCTGGCAATAACAACAGAACAATTACCGTTTTGATAGAAGCAGATAATGGCCGTGGAGGTTTGGGGGGAGTTGTAAAAGTGTATGGAAAAGAATAAGGATTAACGTCCCATACTTTGGTTGGAACACTCTCGAACGGTACTAGAAATTGTTTTAGGTTTTCAGAACATACCCTTAAGGCTTTGAAAAAGCTTCTAGAACCTTTAGAAATTGTTCTAGAAAGAGAATTTGAACAAAAATAAAAAGCCTGCATCAATTGTTTAGATGCAGGCTTTTATATTTATGAAAGACGAAGTATATATCCTGTTAAATTCCTAATTCCTCCAGATATACTCATAACTTATAGTTCATAACTAAATTAATGGTGCGCATGTGGATGAACCGCATGTTCTACTCGTTTTAAATTTAATTTATTGTAAGGAGAAACTATTAATGGGAACTTTTCAACAGTAACGTAACTAGTATCCAATCCAAAACCTCTTTCTTCGCTCAAACTTATTTCTTTCAACCAGAAATAGAAACGCATGATAATTCTTTCTAAAAGAGGCAATTCATTATCTCTACTCAAGAATTTCTCCATCACAATCACTCTATAATCGCCCGGAATATGATTTTTTGCAAGGCTTGGATGCCTACTCAATTCGTTTACTTCGTTGTTTGCAACCATATCTTGAAGAACTTGCCTCAACATTAAAGTTATCCTTTGCTCTACCCTAAATCCTAATCTAAACTCTACTCTTATTACTTCATTTGGAACAATATGGTCTACATAATATTCGCAAGAATAGGGATCATCCAAAATTTCTACGTGAACAAACCAATAAACATTTGCTCTTTTAGGCTTCATGTTTAAAATGGAATAGAGAATTTTGTGTTCTAATTCTTTTGGGTTTGCTGAGCTAGTCATATAAACCAAATGTGTAGAATAGATGGGCACTGTCTCATCCTTCATAAGGTCTCTCAGCATTGGGATATAACTCTGAAGCCTAACAAACTCAATATATCTGTTCTTAATCTTTCTACTTCTAAACCAAACATACATTACCCAAAACAATCCACCGCCCACCAACAAAGTAACATAACCACCATGTGGGAATTTTTCTAGATTGGCAATCAAAAAAGAGGATTCTATGGTAATATAGACAACAAGATAGATGTAAATCCAGATGGGGAGGGTTCTGTGCCGCACCAAAAAATTAGCAAAAAGTATGGACGTACTAATCATACAGAGGGTTATTGCCAAACCATAAGCGGCCTCCATATTGGTAGATTTTTGAAAGAATAACACTATGCCAACACAACCAACAAACAATAATAGATTGATACCGGGTATGAATAATTGACCTTTTTCTTCGGTAGGATAAATGATTTTCATTTTAGGCCAAAGGCTCAATCTCATAGCCTCGGCAATTAAGGTAAATGAGCCCGAAATCAATGCTTGGCTGGCGATAATGGCAGCTACGGTTGCAATGATTACACCAATAAGTTTAAACCATGGTGGCATGATGCCAAAAAATGGGTTGAAACCAGCATCGAAAACCGATTCGGCAATTGTTTGGTTTTTGAAATTTGCCAATAACCAAGCCCCCTGACCAAGATAATTTATAATTAAACAAGCCTTTACAAATACCCATGAAGAACGAATGTTTTCTTTACCACAGTGACCTAAATCAGAATATAAAGCCTCCGCACCAGTGGTACAAAGAAACACGGCACCCAAAATCCAGAAGCCTTTTGGATAAAATGTAAGCAATTCAATTGCATAGTGTGGACTTAATGCTTTAAAAATACTTAGATCGTCAGATAAATGAGACATCCCCAATATTGCCAACATAGAAAACCAAATACCCATTAAAGGCCCGAAAAGCTTACCAATAGATGCCGTACCAAACTGTTGAAGTACAAAAAGAGAGGAAATTACCCCAATAACGATAACTACAATTGTTTTTGTTTCGATGTCATGAAGTATTGGCAATTGTTGCAAACCTTCAATGGCAGACGTTACAGAAATGGGAGGTGTAATTATTCCATCCGCCAATAGGGCTGCACCACCAATCATAGCAGGTATTACCAGCCACTTTTTTCGCCGTCTCACTAAAGCATATAGACTAAAAATTCCCCCTTCGCCCTTATTATCCGCATTAAGGGTAAGGATAACGTACTTAATAGTAGTTTGAAGGGTAAGTGTCCAAATAATACACGATAATGAGCCAAAAATGAGCTCTTCTGTAATGCTTCTTCCCTTCACGATTGCGTTTAGAACGTAGAGGGGAGAAGTTCCGATGTCTCCATAAATAATTCCTAAAGCAATAAGTAAACCCGCTGCTGTAACTTTCTTTGAGGTTGGATGCATTTTGTAATTTGCTAAAGATTGAAAAAGTAATTTATTATAAAAAGAGCTACAAAAAAAGACAGGTGAACTACAGATATGTAGCTTGTCTTTTCGGTTAAGAAGTAAAAATATTTAATACGAGAGGGCAAATTTATAAATACCATTTCATTTTGGGAAGGTATTTTTCATTTTGAGAATATATTTATTTATTTTTAATTCGTTTTTAATCAATTCTTCATTGTATAAAGCCTTATTGTTCTAAATAACTTCAAAAAAGTGATGTTGATAATATTTTGTAGTTCAAATTTGGGAAAATTAAATTTATTAGGTGTT
>CANCVE010000030.1 GCA_947381435.1 Chitinophagaceae bacterium | reverse complement strand
CACTATTGTCCGACAAAAAATATAAGATTATAAAAAGTTAAGGGAGCTATTAGGCTCCCTTTGTTGTTTATTTGTTCTTACCACAGAATTTTAAACAACATGAATAAAAGTAGCACTTTTGTCGGACAGCACATCTTTTCCCAAATACTTTCTTTGAGTAGTAAATCCATCCTTTCTCCCGTTTTTAAAAAAACAGGAGCCAATAAATGGTATAAGTCTATTATGGGATGGGATCATTATGTTTCCATGATGTTTTGTGTATTTTCAAATTGTTCGTCTTTACGTGAAATAGTGATGGGACTTGAGGGTTTCGAGGGAAAGCTGAATCATTTGAATCTCGAAAAAGCACCAGCACGCAGTACACTAGCGGATGCTAATAAAGCTCGTCCATCCTCTGTTTTTGCAGAAATCTATAATGATTTGAACCGTAGATATTCCTTGAATTTGTCGGACAGCACCTTGCCTAAAGTGATACTGTCAAGGCTGTATATCATCGACTCCACTGTATTTTCTCTTTTCAAAGCTATCTTGAAGACATCAGGGCGTAGTTCTACGGACGGCAAACATAAAGGGGGCATCAAAAAGAACACGATGCTAGAAGCTAATTCACTAATGCCAGTACTAGTAATCTTTAATGCCGCCGCAGATAACGATCAGCAATTTCTCAAGTATATTGACTTACCCACAGGGTCCTTCATCACCTTCGACAAAGGCTATAATAACTATAAACAATTTGCACGGTTCTCGGCAAATGGCGTGTTCTTCATTACCCGCCAAAAGGACAATGCTGTCTACACCTCCATATCAGAGGCAATACCTACTAAAGATACCCCAGATGCAGTTCTAAAAGATGAAGTAATTGAACAAACATACAAAGATGAAAAGGGGAAGGAACAGACGCTTCAGCTACGCCGCATAGCTTGGTGGGATGCGATAAACAAAAAGGTATATGAATTCATTACCAACAATTTTGAGCTAGCTCCCGAAACCGTGGCAGCGATTTACAAATTTAGATGGCGAATAGAACTTTTTTTCAAAAAACTGAAGCAAAACTTCCCCTTACAATACTTTGTAGGTGACAATCAAAATGCAATTGAGATACAGATATGGTGCGCATTAATAGCAGTGTTGCTTCTAACAATAATACATGAACAAAACAACGCTAAAATATCATTTAGCAATGTAACAACCCTTTTGCGCATTCACTTGACAGGCTATATCAGCATCAAGGCATTGTTGGCTCTTCATAACAAAAAAAGGAAGAGACACAAAAAGGAGGTAGTAGAAAATAATCTATTTTCATCAGCGCAATAACAGCCCCCCCCTGCTTTTATCAAAAGCTTTTAGAATCGCATAAACAGAAATCCATTTTAAAGAATAAGGACTACCTTACTCTAGTAGCCTTAAACTTCAATATTTCGCAAAAATTGAGGAGAGGGAAAATAATGCCTATTTTTTCTCGGTCAATAATGATTTAAAATCAATGACCCGATATTGAAATGTGACTAACAAATAAAAAAATAAATATATGTTTCAATAAGTTAACAATTGCTATATTTTAATTTATTAAAAAAAGTATCATTTTGGTTAGCTAAGAAAAAACTTATAAATATCAGTTGCTTACTTTCTGAAAGTTATTTAGTCTCTGAAGTTAACGCACAATTTAGCAAATTGAAATACCAAGAACTTATTTAAATAAAAGGTTACATTAAATCAGTCTTTACCACGGTTTAGTATTGGTAACAATTTCTTTCAATGGGATAAAACCGCCGTTTACATGGTCTATCTTAACCTCATATACTGCCGTTGCATTAGAGGCTGCCAATCCACCAATCATTCCAAATAATACGCTAGCTACCATTAAATCTCCCTGATTGGGAGCAACTTTTATTGTGCCTGTAAAATAAAAGTCACTAGAACGCTTTATTACTGGATAAAACCCATAATCGGTGGATATATAGATAATGCCATTATAAATTACAGCATAAAATTCGCTAGCTTTTACCTTGTTTTTCTTGCCTTTTGCATTTAATACTTTCAATGATGAAATGGTGCCGTCTTCTTTGTCTATTTCAACAAATATTTCCTTTTTATCGGGCATTTGTGTCTTGAACGAACTGTAGGTGTAATACAACCCGTCTATAAGTGTATCTGTGTTATAAACTGCAAGTTTACCCTTCTCAATATTGTCAATATTTTTTATGTCGTTCAGGCTGTACACACTACCATTTAAGGCTTTTGCAGTAAGACTTTTAGCTATAAAACCGGTAAGGGCAGTGCCACCAGTTTTTAGTAACTCCTCTGTTACATCCAATGATCTTATGGTGATGGCAGTATCTATGGATGCAACTTCCTCATATTGCGTGTCTGAATGTTTATACAACTTTGCCCTGAAATTTAGATAGCCTTTTTCAGAGTAGGCAGTGGTAAATTCAGCAAAACTAAACTGTCTTAGTTGTAACAATAATTTACCCTCTCTAGCGGTTGAATCTGTAATTGTATTCATTACTGATTGTAACTGCAATAAAAATTGTTTTTGGGCAATAATTTTTGCTTTTCTATTAAATAGCCCAACTTGAACTACCCCAAAATTGCTAGTATCTTTTCTAGAGTCGATGAATTCAATTGAATTGTACAGACTGTTCTTCACCTTTAGTTTGGGTAAATCTAATTCGAATTCTTTCTTAAGGTTTTGTGCTGATAAAGTTCCTAATAAAAATGAAAAGCAAATGAATGATAAATACTTAGCCATAGTAAAACTTTAAATTGTGTGTTGAAAATATGCGAAAGTGCCATTAGTCTAGACTTTTACCAGTTATCTAATTACACTGTGATGACGATGCACTACTGAAATTTGGTTTTAAAAATTATAACCGAAACTTAAATAAATAGACAAGCTACTGCTTCCTTCAAATGTGGTATAAGGCATTAGGCCGCCGCGGAAACAGAAGCCACCTATAACTGGCTGACTACGGTAACCAATAGTAAGTGAAGTTAAAGGAATGGTAGCCTGATCTGTCACCTTTTTGTCAAATATCTGAACGTAATTGTTGTAATAATATTTGCTAGTTACATTTACTACAATCAATGATTCATTTAATCCTACCTCTAAGTATTTCCCTTTCTTTCCTGCTAAATAGTTTAAGCCGATGGGTACTGAATATAAACTATAATCTGATGAGTTGAGATAGCCTAATCCTCCTCGAAAACCCCAACCGTCGGTTTGTTTTGCAAAGCGTCTGTCATAATTGGCTGATAATTGTCCCGGTCCACCTAACTCTACGAAGAAAACTTGTGGCTCACGGTCTGTGTAAGTTCTCTGTCTAGCTTCTTTTTTTAAGAATACAGTGTCTTGGGCTTTCGCAATACAAACAACAAAACAAAAGATTGTAATAGTTAATAGTTTAGTCATAATAGTTTTTTTTTCAAATATAGTAGAATGATTTATATGATTAACTGTTTAGAGGAAACCATTAGGGCAAACGCTTATAATTAATTTTTTTTAAAGGTTAATATTCGAGATGAATAAATTTCTTAATATTTTCATTTGTCTCAAAGTCAGCAGGTTGCTATCTTACAACTCAACTATATTTTCACTTTAGAAAATATCCTAAAGATTTACTCAATTTCAGCTGCGCTAAAACCAATGAGACCACCAAATTGGCTATGTTAGGACTTGTGGAAACGTAATTATTAATTATTTTTAACGGATTCTCAACTTTTTTGCAGGTTCTCCGTAGAAATTCCTTTTTTAGTTACTGCATTTTCCTATTTTCAACTGTAATACAGGTTGTTACTAAATAATATGTTCACTATGGGCTCTAAAACTCTCAAACTCATTAAACCTCGGAATGAGGATTCTCATAAAGGTGCTTATGGACATGCATTGATTGTTGCGGGTAATATAGGTAAGATGGGCGCAGCTGTAATTGCTGCGAAAGCTTGTTTACGTTCGGGAGTCGGATTGTTGACTGTAAATGTACCCACAGATGAAAGGTATATTTTGCAAATTTCTGTCCCAGAAGCAATGCTTGTCATGCGAGGAGATTATATTGATTTTAATAGGTTTTCGGCTGCTTGCATTGGGCCAGGCATTGGAACTGATATTAATTCAAAACAACTTGTGACTAACTTATTGGAAGGATTTGATAAACCGTTATTAATAGATGCCGATGCCTTAAATATACTCTCAGAAAACAAAATTTTATTAGGAACAATTAAAGTAGGTACAGTATTTACGCCACATCCCTTAGAATTTGATAGGTTATTTGGTAAACATGATGACACAGAACAACGGAAGAAGACTGCCATAGAAATGGCGAAGAAATACAAGATAGTAATTGTATTGAAGGGGCATAAAACGATAGTTACTTATAACGGGGATGTGTTTATAAACACTACTGGAAATGCGGGACTAGCAAAAGGAGGTTCGGGCGATGCACTTTCTGGAATTATCTGTGCATTCTTAGCACAAGGGTATAAACCTTATGATGCAGCCAAATTGGGGGTGTACCTCCACGGCCTTGCAGCAGACATTGCTCTAACCAAACAAAGTATGGAGAGTATGCTTATAACAGACGTAATAGACTGTTTAGGGGAGTCTTTTAACAGATCTAGGTAATTTACAATTTACTAGGAGATATTTTAAAACTAAAAGGATATCTTCTAACAGATTTGAAATAGTTTTGAATCCAATTTACAAATTAAACAACTGAAAAATGTCATACTGTACTGCAATAGAATTTATGCCAGAAGATAGAAAAGCATTGCACAAAGCCTATCATGATAAATTGTATGGATTCCCCATTCATGATGACAATGAACTGTTTTGCAGATTGGTATTAGAAATTAATCAAGCAGGATTAAGTTGGGAGACGGTACTAAAAAAGGAGGCTTCTTTCAGGAATGCCTACCACAATTTTAATATTGAAACCGTTGCAGCATACACTGAAATAGATAGAGAAAGACTATTGGGGGATGCGGGCATTATTCGTAATCGTCTAAAAGTAAATGCTGCCATAGAGAACGCAAAAGCAATCTTAGTGTTGCAAAAGGAGTTTGGATCGTTTGAGAAATGGTTGGCAAATCATCATCCAAAAACAAAGGATGAATGGGTGAAGCTGTTTAAGAAAACATTTAAGTTTACTGGGGGAGAGATTGTGAACGAGTTTTTGATGAGCATTGGCTACTTGCAAGGTGCTCATACTACAGACTGTAAAATACATGATGTTATTTTAAAAACTAATCCCAAATGGATGGAAACGTAATAACAAATTATTTTGACTTTGATATATTTATTTTATTGTTTTTACTTTCCTTGCCTATATCATGATTGTGTTAGCCATATTTATAGTGATTGCCCTCTTTGTATTTAGCCAATATAAAGGCAAAGAGCAAACTAAAAACTTCGAAATGCCAGCCAATACGCGTAAGTTATTAGAAGATAATGTATCCTTTTATGAGAATCTTGACGAAGACCAACAATTAGAATTTGTAAATCGTATTACCGATTTCTTACAAAATGTAACCATCACAGGTATTGGAACAACCGTAGAACCACTCGATCAGATTTTGATTGCATCTGGTGCTATTATCTTAATATTTCCATTTAAAGATTGGCGTTACAATAATATTTCGGAAGTACTATTATATAAAGATGCTTTTGATGAAGGCTTTGGCACCGAAGGTAAGGATAGAAATATATTAGGCATGGTGGGAGATGGTGCACTAAACAGACAAATGATACTGTCTAAAATGTCGGTACGCTCATCTTTTAAAAAAGCTACCGACGGGCATAATACTGTTTTGCATGAATTTGCTCATTTGCTCGACAAAGCTGATGGTGCAACCGATGGAATCCCCGAATACTTGCTCACTCGTCCTTATGTGTTGCCTTGGATAAAGATAATGCACAAAACTATTCAGGAGATGAAGCATAATGGTAGCCGTGATATTGATTTTTATGGCACTACAAACGATGCGGAATTTTTTGCTGTGGTAACTGAATACTTCTTCGAGCGTCCGAAAGAATTAAAGGAACATCATCCGCAGCTATATGAATTATTCTACAAAATGTTTTCTTCAAATATGCGGTCGTAGTTATTAAATTTGGCTAATTACTTCCTGCCTTCTTTTTATCCTGAAACTCATTCATGTGCATATCTTATATTTGCGGCCTTTATTAAAAATTTGTAATTACAAATATGACTTTACCTATTGTTGCTTTCGGAAACCCAGTATTGCGTAAAATTGCTGAAAATATTACTCCCGAATACCCCGATTTAAAAAAGTTTATAGATGATATGTGGGAAACTATGTACAGTAGTAAAGGCGTTGGCCTAGCTGCACCTCAAGTAAATAGAGGTATTAGATTATTTGTGATGGATAGCAAGCAAATATTTGAAAACCAAGACGATGAAGACAAAGGTAAATATGATGATGAGCCAGGTATAAGAAAGGTTTTTATAAACCCAAGAATTATAGAGCTTTCCGGTAAAGAATGGCCTTACAATGAAGGTTGTTTATCGATACCTAAAATTCGTGAAGACGTATATAGACCAGAAGCTGTATTGATAGAATACTTAGACTCTACATTTCAGCCCAAAAAAGAGCTTTATACCGGGTTAACGGCTCGTATTATTCAACATGAATACGATCATCTGGAAGGGAAATTGTTTATTGATTACCTAAAGCCTCTTCGGAAGAAGATGCTGCAAGGCAAGATGAATGATATTAGTAAAGGAAAAGTAAGAGTTGATTATAAAATGAGCTTCTCTAAATAAATGAAATACATCCTCTTATTTGTCATTACAATCAGTTTCAAGTTTGCTTTAGGGCAAGATACTACAATAATTATTGAAAATAAGAGAATGTCTTTACCAGAAGTTATTGTTCGAAATAACTTCGATTACAAAAAGCTAATAAAGCAAATAAAGGAAGACACTACATTTTACAAGGCATTCAAGAGCCTTAGAATTCTGAATTATAGTTCGTACAATGATATTCAGATGATAGATAAACATGGTGTAAAAAAAGCATCCTTGTTTAGTAAAACCCAACAAGTACGGGCAAATGGTTGCCGTTCTATGAAGGTGTTACAAGAAGAAATCTCTGGTGACTTTTATACCCCGCTACACGATTACAATTACTTTACTGGAAAATTGTACGCATCCCTTTTCTTTACTGACGGAAAAATTTGTGGTGAAACAAATATAGTTGGGGGCACAACGCTGAAAACCGAAAAAGTATCTGGGATTGACAAGCACAAGCAACAGTTAAAAATGCTTTTCTTCAATCCAGGAAAAAGAATTCCTGGTATTCCGTTTATCGGTAATAAGCTTGATTTGTATGATGGGCGTGCACACGAATTGTATAATTATCGTCTAGATCGGCAAGAGTATAATGGTATCAGTTGCTACGTATTTTCTATTACACCAAAAGATGATTTAGGCCCCCTTCGCGACGATGTAGTGGTAGATAGTATGTCTACTTGGTTTGACGAGAGGAATTTAGAGGTTTTACGCCGCAATTATTCTTTGAGTTACAAGGCAGGGCTCTATGATTTTGATGTAAGTATGGAAGTAGAAATGACACACTATAATAATATATTGGTACCTAAAGTGCTTAGGTATAAAGGGAACTGGGATATTATTTTAAAAAAACGGGAGCGCGGTGTGTTTACGGCTACTTTATTTAACTTCTCAAAAGAGTAATCAATTACAGGTTCTTTAAAAAGGTATTTACCTCACCTTTTGTTGTTTCATTTGGTAAAACTGCAATTGGCTTACTGTCAACTGCAGTAACAGGTTTAATGCCTAGGTTATATACACCTTTTATTTTTGAGATAGAAACAATGGTTACCTTTTCATTTACAGGTATACCCACTGCTCCATAACTTTTACCTTGTGCATTAGCTTTTAGTCTAATTACCGATTTATAGTTATCTAATACTGCATAAACTAAGGTATTTGCATTAGTATACTTTAGTGGTAAAAAAACATTCAGACGAGTTAGAGGCTTCTGGTTATTCTTGTCTATAAAATAAGCGCAACCAAATAGCCTTGTTCTGTTACTTGTAATTTGATACCAGCTTCTTTTTTGATTGTCTTTGTAAGGCACCACAAGCCCATTATTAATAGAACTTAAATTAGGTGACCATGTAGAGTCTTTGCCGTTTGGCGCAGATGGTTGAAATGAGAAATAATTCAATGCCTGAGAGGTATTTGGGGCTTTTATCCTTACTTGAATAGGTGGTGCAGCAGGATTCCAGAATATTTCTTTTCCTTTATAGGTTAGTTTTATATTAATAAATGCACCTATCGCAATGATATTATTATTGCTAACTGTAGAGGCATGAAACCTCACTAAATCTCCTTTTGAAGCTAATATTCTAACTTCTGCTTTAATTTTAATTGATTTCTTAATGATTGAACTAGGGTCATTATTTATAGACATACAACCATCCACAGGAAAGTTAACGGTTACAGAATCTCCAATATTTATTGTATTTGCATTGTCATCGCTAGTTGCACAGTTAAAACTATCAACCACTACTGGTTTATCTAAACTGTCCGTAATCTTTTGGATAGTGTCCACTGTTGCCCAGGTTGTATCGTCCACAGGTACGGGTTGAACCGCCGTTTCTGTTGGAGATTTAGTGCAGCTTTGCATCAGCATTAATGCACTCAAGCTCAAGAATAATATGATGAATATTTTTTTCATTTATAACGTAGATACCTGATGTTTATTATTTGTTGCCTTTGAGTGATGGGATTTTGTAACGAATTCCAAAGTTTACGCCAGCCGAATTAAATCCTTGGCTAATTCCAGATACTGATGTGCAATTGTTACCAAGTGTACTCCTGAAATAAGGTTCTGCAAAGGCGTCCATATCCTTTTTTATACTGTAAAGTAGGCTTAAACTACCATAAACACTAACACTTGCATTGCTACTAAAAAAGCCATTGGGCTGCTTAGAACTAAGTGGAACAACGTTATATGCCCTATCAAAAGTTTGACCTTCATAGTAGGTAGCCAAATTTAATATCGCACCTCCACTTACAGCAACATGCCAATTGCCCATTCCTCTTTCCCATGATGCAATAACGGGTATTTCTATGCTTTTGTAGGTATTAAACACGGTTCTAATCACATATCCCTTTTGTTGTATTACAGACGTATCAATAATGTAAACGGTTGCGCCGGCATTATCTGTGTAAGAGCGAGTAGTTAAAATAGTTACGTCTTTAATATCTGTTTGTTTAAGGTATCTGAAGCGTTCTGTAGACTCTTTAAACTGTATACCACTTTTTATAGAGAAGTTATTGCCAATGTATTTGCCAATTCTGAAGCCTGCCGTAAAACCTCCAGTCGTTTTGTTCGAACTATCCATTACACGCAAATAGCCTGCATCCTTACTGGTAGAACTTACTTTTTTCATGTCATAATCGGGCGATGCATACAACTCCACAATCCATCCTTTTCTTTCAATATTAGGTAAGTGAATTTTGGTAATTGTATTTGAGTTAGCAGCTAAAGTGCGGTTAATAATACCAATATTTGAAACGTTTATATCAGTTGAAACTAAATCTCCTTTTACAAAGTAGTTTGAAATACTATTGTTGAGTATATCCTCCTTTGAAGCTTCTACAATAACAGGCATTGTCGTGATAGTTTCTGCAACTTCTGGATTGCTAATAATTTTTTCAGGTGTAGCAGCCACATTTTTCTTATTCGTTACCACATTTTCCTTACTTATTTTACCACCATTGTTTGTTTGAGGAATCAATTTAATAAATTTATCAGCAATAACAGTTACTGCTTTTTCTATACTGCTTTCTACTAGGGCACTTGCAGCTTCTACTTTAGGTTTATTAACCTTATCTAACTTAACTATTGCATTTTTATAAGTTGGTGCCAACGTTTTCTCTTCATTCGAAAGTTTTATAGTTTTAGATGGTGAAGCATTCGTTTTATTATCTTTTATTTCATTGTTTTTTGTTGTATTAACTGCATTAACTAATGATTTTGTTAGTGCAGAGCTAGTTACATACTCTTTTATATTATTTGTAACGGTATTATTATTTTTAGAAGTTATATAGCCAGCAGAAAACAAACCAATGGCTACGATGCCAATGATGGCACCCTGAAAATAACCGTTCGTCCAAAAGGGTAGGGGCTTTTTCTTCTTTTCCATATCCACCATTACCTTGTCCCACAATCCTTGTGGCACATGGCTTTTGTGGTCATGAAGTTTATCATTAATAAAGTTGTCGAATAAATTTTCACTCATTACACTGCGATTTTTTCTAGTTGAATAATTTGTTCTTGCAGTAATCTTCTTGCTTTCACCAGTTGGCTTCTGCTAGTACTTGCCTGTATGCCCAACAAAACGGCAATCTCATCATGACTATAACCTTCTATAACACTCAAATTAAATACAGCACGGTAGCCATCAGGTAATCTATTTATCAATTTCATTATTTCTTCTGCTCCAAGGTTATTGTAAGCAAATTGGTTTATTTGTGGTTCATTATTACCCTCTATTTCTATTTCTTTAAACTGAATCTTCCTTTTTTGCAAGTGTTTAAGGCAAACATTTACTACAATTCTCCTCATCCATCCCTCAAATGATCCTTCAAATTTAAATTGGTGTAAGTTATTAAAGATGCGTACAAAGCCTTCCTGAAGCATGTCTTCCGCTTCCATTTGGTCTATTGCATATCGTAGGCATACCGTCATAAACTTGCCAGCATATTGCTCAAAAAGCATACGCTGCGTTTGAGGGTTATGCTCAATGCAACCTTTTATAAGTTCGTACTCAGACAAATGATATAGATATTTGAGAATGCTCACGCACAGTTGATACAATCACTTTTATTAGTGCTGCCTGTTTGTGCTAAATTCGGTATAAAAGTAATATTTTAATTTAAAAAGAACCAAAAGCAATAGATTTTACCACAAAGTTCACTAGGAAAAGAACAAAGAACACAAGGAATTATGGTAAATTAAAAATCTAAGAATCCTTTAACAACTAATATCTCATAACTAATATCTCATAACTCATATCTCATATCTCATATCTAGCTTACACATTAGTCAAAAACTGACTATTTATATAGTCTACCACACTAATCATGCTATTGGTTTCTTCATACACTTTCAGTTGTCTGTCAGCACCGGTGCCACGTTCCAATATTTTTTCTATAAAGTTTATTATATGTCGGCTCCCTAGTTCGTCCACCACATCATCTACAAAATCCAATAGTTCCAGAATAAGTCTTCTGGTAGGCACTTCTGTTTCCTTACCAAAGTCTATCATGCTTTCATCGATGCCATAACGGCTTGCACGCCATTTATTTTCATTAATTAAAGCTCTTTGGTAAATGATAAAATTCAGGTTTTGCTTCCTCAGTTTATATAGTTTAGCACATATAGCCTGAAACAGTGCCGCAATCGCCATCGTTTCGTTTATTGTCATTGGCACATCACAAACCCTGAATTCGATGGTATTATAAAAGGGATGCACGCGCATATCCCACCAAATTTTCTTGGCATTATCTATACAATTGGTTTTTATAAGTAAGTTAATGTATTTATCATAAGCCTCAATACTCTCAAAATATTCTGGAATACCTGTACGAGGAAACTTGTCGAAAACTTTAGAGCGATACGATTTATAGCCTGTAGACCTTCCTACCCAAAAAGGAGAGTTGGTACTTAGGGCATAAACGTGCGGTAGAAAGTAGCGTGCAGTGTTGGCAATATCAAGCGCCAATCGTCTGTCGGTGATGCCTATATGAACGTGCAAACCAAATATCAGGTTACTTCTTGCGGCCTCTTGCAGTTCGTTTACTATTTCCTGATATCTGATGTTATCCGTAATTAGTTGGCTATGCCAATGGCTAAATGGATGTGTGCCACTAGCACCAAGGCTTAGCCCCATGCTTCCAGCAATTTCGGCCATGCTTTTGCGGAGGTTTACCACATCGGCAAAGGCTTCGTCTATATTGTTACAAATGTCGGTGCCTACTTCTACAACGGCTTGGTGCATTTCGGCTTTAACCTTGTCTTTTAGTAGTTTCTGGCCTTCATGAACAATCCTTTGTTCGTGGCTTTTCAGTTCACGGGTTAGGGGATCTATCACCATATATTCTTCCTCTATCCCTATCGTGAAACTGCTCAAGTTTAAATTGCTCATTAATTTGTTTTCAATTGCCGGCTATAAATGTAGGTCATTAGCAAGAAAAAGTTTATTATTTGACTAAAATATTTAAAAAATGATTCATTTTTTTGAAAGTCAAGAGTCGAAAGTCAAGAGTCAAGAGTGGAATGTCAAGAGTCGAAAGTCAAGAGTCGAAAGTCAAGAGTCGAAAGTCGAAAGTCAAGAGTTGATAGTTAAAAGGAAAGAGGCAGTTTAGAAGTATTATTTTATTACCAGTGTATTTTCAAAGATGGCTAGAGTCATTACCGTTGTTAGGCCTGCAATGTCTCCCACTTTTGTTTTAAGGATTTTAAAAGGCAAATTTTAAGTTTTTTCATGATGATAAATTGGATGTGTAATAGCCATTTATGCTGTTTGATAGGTAGAAAAATGTATTACGCTTCACCAGATAAACTGATGTTTAGTAAAGTTTCGTGACTAACCAGAAACTTTCAGAAAGTTTTCACTTTAGTTCAGTACTAAGTCGATTAATTCAGAAAGTTTTCACTTTAGTTCAGTACTAAGTCGAAACTTTCAGAAAGTTTTCACTTTAGTTCAGAACTAAGTCGATTAATTCAGAAAGTTTTCACTTTAGTTCAGTACTAAGTCGATTAATTCAGAAAGTTTTCACTTTAGTTCAGAAATAAAGCGAAAACTTTCTGAAACAGTCTAGTCGTACAAGAAATAAAAAAAGAAACGCATTATAATGGTGGATGAGCGGATGCCTCTTGGGCAGGATACATAGTACCAGTGTATTATTAAAGATGATGTGAGACTGTTTCGGGGATGGGTTAGGTATTTTGAACGGTTTATTAATGAAAAGTGTTGGAGAAATACAAATGTATTCAATAGAATAAAAAACATACTTTCGCTATTGAAATGATGCAGGTGAAGTGGGAGGGAGATTTTAGACTTTGATAACCAACATGTGTCAGCAAAGAGGTATACGAATGCGGGTAATTTTTTGTGGGAATCAACCCTTAATAAGTAATTCCTATACGATATGGAATCGAAGAATAATAATCTTGAAAGTAGCACATTTAAATTTATAGTAAAATCAGAAAAAGTACATGGTAATAAATTTAATTATTCCAAAGTGGAATACATTGGCAGCCACACAAAGGTTTGTATAATATGTTCAGAACATGGAGAGTTTTATCAGTCACCAACAAATCACTTATCTGGATATGGATGCCGAAAATGTGCTTGGGAATATAATCATGGAAAGTATAGACTAACTACTTTAGAAACATTTCTATCCCAAGCTAAGGAAATACATGGAAATAAGTATGATTATTCAAAAGTTGAATGGAAAAACACTTCCAAGCCAATTACTATAATTTGCCCAATACATGGAGAGTTTATCCAAATACCCCAAAATCACATTAGGGTAAAATGTGGGTGTAGAAAGTGTGGTAGAGAAATAACTAAAGCTAAAGCAAATAAGTATAATACACTTTATTTTATTGGAAAGGCAAAAGAAATTCATGGTGATGAATATGACTATTCTAAAGTTCATTGTTTTAATGCTACAGATAAGGTAGAAATTATTTGCCCTATTCATGGAAAATTCAAACAAATCGCAAACCAACATTTACAAGGTCATGGTTGCCCAAAATGTCATTTTGACCAAATGGCTAAAGACAAATCAATGGGTAAAGGAGTTTTTATTAATAAAGCAAAAGAATTGTTTGGTGAAAAGTATGACTATTCAAAAGTTGAGTACATAAACGGACATAAGAATGTTAGTCTTGTGTGTCCAATACATGGCGAGTTTGAGGTTACACCAAATAATCATTTATCTAAAAAAAGTGGTTGCCCGATTTGTAATGAATCTAAACTAGAGAGACAACTTGCATCTATTTTGGATAAACAAAATATAAAATATGAAAGATTTAAGAAGTTTCATTGGTTAGCAAGACAATCATTGGATCTTTATCTTTCGGAGCACAATATAGCAATTGAATGCCAGGGGATTCAGCATTTTAAACCAATTGATTTTGCAGGAAAAGGAAAAAAATGGGCAAATCAATCGTTTGAACAAATTAAAAAAAGAGATGACCGAAAACTCAAAAAATGTTTAGCAAACAATATAAAAATGATTTACATCATAGACAATGAAGAATATCTTAAAAATGAATATCATTTTGATATAGTTGAACCGTTTTCAGGTAATGTAAGTTATGAAATCATGCATATAAATCATTTTGAGAATCGCATAAAACATTTAGTTGAAACTCTCACTTTTTGGAGTTAAAAAGGATGAAGGATAAAAGAATTTGATAATGTTTTTCATCGAGCGCATGTCTGTCCGATTTTCGGACAGTCCTTACTATAAGGAATGCGTAATAATTAATAAATTGGTATCGGACAGGATATTCTCATTGAGCTCCTCATTTAGCTCAGGTCTGTCTTAAAATCTGCTATTTAGGATTGTAACTAGTTTATTGCGTAATCTGGGTTTAATTACCTTATAATTGTTTCTAAACAAGTTTAAGTATAAATATTAAAACAAATAGTGTAACAGCCAAGATTTGCTTACCACTCACCTTTGTAAAAATTAAAAAAGAGAAGTATATTTTCAAAGAAGTTTGCTCCTAGTTCTCTATTGAATGCTTGTAATGTTTACTCGCCATATTTAATTTTCCTTAAAACTTACACTATGGCTAATTTAAAATCATTCGCACTCCATTTAGTTACAGCTTGGAATGATTACAAGAAATATGTGTGTGATGTTATTCTTGCCGAAAATGAAAACAATTTAAAAGGTATACTCTATCTCAGGGATGAACTTTTTTGCAAGATTATTACCTATATTTTACCAATTAGTATAATTCCATTAGTGCCTGGCATATATCTTTCCTTTAAAGTAGGAATGCCCATAGTAGGCGTAGCCGATATCATATCATTCATTATGATGTTGGTAGTAGCATTTAATAGTAAAATGAAAATAAAAGTGCGAAAGGTCATTTTTCTTACTTTCATGTATTGCTTGTCTGTTGTGTTACTATTTTATATTGACAATTCCAATCCAGGCATGTTGTACTTGCTTTTTCTAACTGCTATTACCTCTCTTATTTATTCGCCAAAAGCTGCTTATTGGTCTGCGTTTACAAATTTATTGGTTTGTGTATTGTTTAGTTTAATGATCATTTTTGATTTCAAAGTGCCTTATGCCACCTATGGTAATAGTTCAGACATTGCATGGGTTACTATCTCCTCAAATTTGGTTGCGCTAAGTTTTATATGTGCCGGATGTTTAAATCACCTTATTGCTGGCATTGAAAAGAGTATTGACGAAAAGAATACTATACAAGCCAATCTATCTGCTGTTATCGAAAATTCGAGGGCCAATATTTATTCATTAGATAGGAATTTTAGGTACGTTACCTTCAATCAATTATTGAAAAATAATTTAAAAGCCACCTTTAATGTGGAAATTAAGGTAGGAGATAATGCAGTAAAGTTTCTTGGTAGCAGGGATGATTCCGAGGAACAAGAATGGATAAATAACTATACCGAGGCTTTGCAAGGAAGGTCTATGTATTTTGAGAAGGAATTTAACTTGTCAGGACAAGTTTCTTTTGTTGAATTTTCTATCAATCCAATCATAGAAAATAACACGGTAATTGGTTTGTCATGTTTTGCTGTAGAAGTTACCAATAGAAAATTGGCAGAAAAGGAACTAGTACAGGTAAGTAAGGATCTAATGCTCAGGAATGCAGCTTTGCAACAGTTTGCCTACATTATCTCTCATAATCTTCGAGCGCCTATAGCTAATATAATGGGGATAGGAAATGCATTAAATGTAACCTTGATAACAAAGAAAAGAGAAGAATTGCAACGCCATTTGTTTATTTGTATAGATAAACTTGATGGTGTAGTAAAAGACTTAAATAGCATTCTTGTAGTAAAATCTGATGTGATGGAGCGAAAGCAATATGTTCTGTTTTCCGAAATTGTTCAAGATGTAAAGGGAAGCTTATCTGGGATTATTGAAAATGACTTGATAGGGATTAAAACTGATTTTACAACTTCAGATTCTATGATTACAATTAAAAGTTATCTCTATAGTATTTTTTATAACTTAATCAATAACAGCATAAAGTATAAACAACCAAATGTGCCTTTGCTAATTGAAATAAAAAGTGTAACAAACAATGGAAAATTGCAGTTGCATTTTAATGACAATGGCTTGGGAATAGATCTAAAACTACACGGCGATAAAGTTTTTGGACTTTATAAACGCTTTCACCTAAACATTGAAGGAAAAGGTTTTGGATTGTTTATGGTAAAAACCCAATTAGAGGTTATGGGCGGGATTATTAGTGTACAAAGTGAGCCAAATGAGGGGACTGAATTTGTAATTGAGTTTGATAATGAAATAACAGCGTTAAGTAAGGGTAGTTTGTTGGATGGGTTATAGAAAATATGGCTAAACAAATGAGTAACTTGTAATTATTTGCGCCAAAATAAAGAGTCCCCACCATCTTTAAATCCAATTAAACAATGATGGAGACCTCTTAAAGTAAAATCTATAGTTCTATTGTTTCTCCTACAGTTGGTAAAAGCAAGGTTTTGCTAGCATCGGCAAAAGATTTTACCGCAGCGTCCTTGTCAATCTTTATATAGCCAAAAGTATCATAATGAATTCCTACAATTTTAGAACATTTTATAAAGTCACTTGCATGGATTGCATCGGCGGAATCCATCGTAAAGTGTCCGCCTATTGGCAAGATAGCAAAAGAAAGTTTTGCCCATAAAGGAATCAATTGCATATCCATAGTAAGGGCAGTATCGCCAGCGTAATAGAAATCACCTTCGGGCGTAGAAAACACAAATCCCATTGGATTTCCCGCATAAGTGCCATCAGGAAAAGACGATGAATGTATGGCATTTACCCCGCGAGCCTTCCCAAAAGGAAAGTTTATATAGCCTCCATGATTCATCATCAAACAATTTTCTACTCCTTGGTTATTTAACCAAGCTGCAACTTCTGGCGAACATACGCAGGTTGCACCCGTACGTTTTGCAATGCTTACCGCATCGCCAATATGATCTCCATGTCCATGCGAAATGAAGATAAAGTCAGCTTCAATATCGTTTGCATTTATGCCTACAGCAGCAGGATTGCCAGTAATAAATGGGTCAAACAATATTTTCTTTCCCTGAACGTCTATGTTAAATGTAGCATGACCGTAATAAGTAAAATTCATTTGTATTATTTTAATTGGGTTATGAGATGTATTGTTGCATCAACAAAATATTAATGGAAATGTTATAAACACACATTAATACTTTTATTAAAATTTCATCAAAAATAAATTAAAAAACAGAAAAAGAATAATTACGCTTTCATTTAAACAAATATGTGTTAGTAGTTAGTTATTATTTGGTATTAAAACTTTAAAATGAGAAATGGATTTACATGGTGGATAATAGCTGCCATAATGTTGTTGTTAGACTTGTATGTTTATCAAGCTGTAAAAACGATAAGTCAAAACTATTCGCCACTTACTAAAACGATTATTCAGCTTGTTTATTGGGGTATTACCATTGCAGCCTTAATTAGTTTATTGTCTTTGCCTTATGTAAAGGCATTACAAACTAACAAGTTTTTCCGTAATTATGTGTTTGCCATTTTTGTTGGTCTTTTCTTTACCAAATTGATTGGTTCAGTTTTCTTTTTAATAGATGATATTAGACGGATTATTACTTGGGCAATAGTAAAAGTAATGCCCCAAAAAGAAGTAATAGAAACTGCAACTACTGATGTAATATCACGTTCGGCTTTTTTAAGCTGGATGGGAATTGGTGTTGGGGGTACTTTGTTTGGAACATTATTATATGGGTTTAGTAATAAATACAATTACAAAATCAAGAGGATTCCACTTGCCTTTTCTAATTTTCCAAAGGCATTTAAAGGACTAAAGATTGTACATATTAGCGATATACACAGTGGTAGTTTTAATGATAAGGCAGCGGTGAATCTTGGGATAGATTTGATATTAAAAGAAAAGGCAGACTTGATTCTGTTTACAGGCGATTTGGTAAATGATCGGCATGATGAAATGCTGGAATATAAAGATATTTTTAGCAGATTAAATGCTCCGATGGGAGTGTTTAGTACCTTGGGAAATCATGATTATGGCGATTATGCAAGTTGGCCAAGTGATGCAGCAAAGAAGCAAAATCTAGAAAGCCTTAAACAATTACAAAAAGGTATGGGATGGCGTTTGCTAATGAACGAACATGTTGTTTTTGAAAGGGGAGGGGAGAAGATTGCCCTATTAGGTATTGAAAACTTTGGCGCTAAGGGTAGGTTTCCTAAGTATGGCAGAATGCAAGACGCCTATCCTGGAACAGAGCAAATACCTTTTAAAATATTGATGAGTCACGACCCTAGCCATTGGGATTATCAGGTGACAAAAGACTATAAAGACATTGATTTAATGCTTAGTGGGCATACTCATGGAATGCAGTTTGGATTAGAGAATCCTTACTTTAAATGGAGTCCTGTGCAATGGATGTACAAACAATGGGCAGGCTTATATGAGGAAGGTAAACAAAAGTTGTATGTAAATAGAGGTTTTGGGTTTATAGGTTATCCCGGTAGAGTTGGTATCATGCCCGAGATAACGGTAATAGAATTAACCTAGTTTGAGTAAAGATTTGGAGACATTTGGCGGCCTATAAAATTAACTAAACGTAAGCCTAATGCCCTCCTCAAAACTAATTGGTTCATAACCCAATATTTCTCTTGCCTTGTCTATTTTTAATCCAGACTGTTTGGCCCTTATTACAGGTTCAGGGAAAGTGTCGGAGGTTACTGGTTCTATTAAATTCGTTTCCAAATTAAGTGATTCAGCAACAGCAATAGCCATTTGATATGGAGATAAAATGTCTTTGCCAGCCAAATGGAACTCACCAATCACCCTTTTCTCTATCATTGCTAAAATACCTTTGCATATATCATAAACAAAAGTTGGGGTTCTATGTTGGTCATTTACCACCTTAATAGCTTTGTTTTGAATTAAAGAGTTCCTAACCCAATGTAAGAAAGTAGGCCGCATGTTTTCAAATGCGGGGCCATAAATAAATACTGGACGCATAATGCCATAATCTAACCCACTTTGTTTTACTAATTGTTCGGCCATTAGCTTTGTTTGTCCATAGTAATTAAGAGGTGCAGGGGTTTCATCTTCATGATGAGGACCATTTTCTCCAAATATAAAGTCTGTGGAAATATAGAGAAAATAGGGATTGAAAGGGGCAGATGCCTTTAGTAAAAACTCGGTTGCATCTACATTTTGCAGTTTACATTCCTCTTTGTTGTTATGGCAAACATCAGGTTTGCTCATCGCTGCATTATGAATAATAACAGCTGGCATTATTTGCGCAATTGCTGCCCTAACATCTTGTTCGTCTGTTAGATTAACACTATGATATTTTAGTTCTTTGTTTAGCATATTTTGATTTTCTCCTCTGCTTAATGCATAAATTGAGAAACCCTTCTCAGTTAAAAAGTCTGAAAGATGCTGCCCTAAAAAGCCATTGCTACCTGTTATTAATATGTTCATTTTAGTTAAAAATATTTAATCAAATTTATGAAAGAAAACGTTGTCGTAATGCATACCTACATTGACTTTTATATAAAAAATAGATAATGGTCTGACCGTTAAATATGTAGGTCGTTTAAATATTATCATATAATTCATATATTGTTACTTAGTATCAAATACCTACATTTGGAACTTGAAAACGCTACAAGAATACTGCAATAATATATTTTAATAACAATGGACAAGAGAAAAGTTACGAAAATTGGAGTACTTACCTCTGGAGGAGATTCACCAGGGATGAATGCTGCCATTAGGGCGGTAGTTAGAACAGGAAATTACTATGGGCTATCTGTATTTGGAATCATGCGGGGATATGCGGGGATGGTAGAGGATGATATTATTCACATGACCAATAGAAGTGTTGCAAATATTATTCAGCGAGGCGGTACCATTCTTAAAACTGCTCGTTGTATGGAATTTATGGAACCTGAAGGTAGGGAGAAGGCATATAGAAATTTACAAAAGCACGGGATAGATGGACTAGTAATTATTGGTGGGGACGGTAGTTTTAGAGGTGCACAAAAGTTTAGTTCAGAATTTGATATCCCTTGTATTGGTTTGCCAGGTACAATTGATAAAGACATTGCGGGTAGTGATGTTACGATTGGTTTCGATACTGCTGTTAATACTGCTGTTGAAGCAATTGACAAGATTAGAGATACAATGGATGCACATGATCGTTTGTTTTTAGTGGAAGTAATGGGGCGCGATGCAGGTTATATTGCCTTACACAGTGGAATTGCTACCGGTGCAGAAAATATTCTAATTCCTGAAAATGATACAGATATAGAGGCTTTGATAGAATCTTTGAACGAAAAAGAGAAAAGAAAAAAGCTTGTAAATTTGGTAGTTGTAGCAGAAGGGGATAAGTTTGGAGGGGCTGAAGAAATTGCAAAGATTATCAAACAGCGTATTCCAGCTGCTGATACACGTGTTTGTATTTTGGGGCACATTCAAAGAGGAGGTTCACCTTCTTGTAGTGACCGATTAATAGCTAGTCATATGGGTTATTATGCAGTAGAAAGCTTAATGATGGGAAGAAATAATGTGATGGTTGGCGTAATAAACAACAAAATACACTATACACCATTGGATAAAGCAGTAAAAGAAAAGCAAAGAATTGGGCATGAATGGATGAAAATAGTAAAAATATTGGCCAGCTAACTAGCTTTAGTTGGCTTTTTCATTTTAAAAAATAACGAATAAACTACAAAATTATTATGGCTAAAAGTGTTTCAGTTCCAGTTACAACAGTAAAAGAAACAATTCCACCCAATGTGGCAATGCAACGAACTAAGATAGTGGCTACAGTTGGTCCAGCTTGCGATTCGTACGATCAATTATTAGCTTTGGTGAATGCTGGGGTTAATGTTTTTAGATTGAATTTTTCTCATGGTTCCCATGAAGATAAAGCTCAAATTATCAATCATATCCGTGCAATCAATGCAGCTGAAGGACACAATATTTCTATTCTTGCAGATTTGCAAGGGCCTAAACTTCGTGTAGGAGAAATTGAAAATAATGCCTTAGAACTTAAAGTAGGTGACATACTTACGTTTACGAACGAAAAATGTGTTGGCACATTAGAAAAGATTTATGTTTCGTATCCTAATTTGGCAGGCGATGTTCGCGTTGGGAACATTATTATGATTGATGATGGCAAAATTGAAGTGAAAGTTATTAATATTACTAAAGAAAACGATGTAAAAGTTGAAGTTACTTTGGGCGGCATACTTTCCTCAAAAAAAGGACTAAACCTTCCTGATACTAAGATTTCATTACCTGCATTAACAGAAAAGGATTTAGTTGATCTTGAGTTTATTATTGAGCAAAAGTGCGACTGGGTGGCACTAAGTTTTGTAAGAAGTGTAAAGGATATTGTAATACTTAGAAGTAAATTGGATGAAAAGAAAAGTAAAACCAAGATTATTGCTAAGATAGAAAAGCCAGAAGCATTAGTTAATATCCGAGATATTATTGTAGAAAGCGATGCGATAATGGTAGCTCGTGGAGACTTGGGGGTTGAATTGCCTGTAGAAAGAATTCCTTTAATTCAGCGTGATTTAATTCGGAAGTGTATCCACCGTGCGAAGCCAGTTATTGTAGCTACACAGATGATGGAAAGCATGATTGACAGAGTAAAACCTAATCGTAGTGAAATTACCGATGTGGCAAACGCCGTATTGGAAGGTGCTGATGCAGTGATGTTGAGTGGTGAAACTGCTGCTGGGCAACATCCAGCATTAGTTGTTCAAACAATGCGTAAAATTATAGGAGAAGTAGAACAAAAAGAATATAAGTATAATCGTGAAGATGATTTGAAACCTCAGCAACATTCACCTTCTTTTTTAAGTGATGCTATTTGTTATAATGCTTGTAAACTTGCAGCAGATATCAACGCAAAGGGACTAATTGGGATGACACAAAGTGGTAAAACTGCCTTTATGCTAAGTAGCTATAGGCCTGCATCGCCATTGTTTGTTTTTACTAAAGAAAGAACATTGGTAAATCAATTAAGTTTGAGTTGGGGTGTTAGGGCTTTCTATTATGATCAAGAAACATCTTTAGATAGTATGATTGATGATCAGATTTCTATTTTGAAAGAACATGGTGTTGTAAAAGCTGGTGATGTGGTTGTAAATACAGGTAGTACGCCTGTACATTTACACCTTCCTACGAATGTTATAAAATTGACTAAAGTAGAATAATTGAATTATTGAATTTGTAAATTAGCATAGGTCAAGGGAGAAATTTTTCCCTTGACTTTTTTTTTGATAATTTTCCCATTAACCACATCTGTGGATAAAAAATATATTGCTTAATGCAAATCTTTTACTTTTCTTTACAATATAATAGCTAGGTAAACACCTGATTCTATTTTCAAATTCATCATAATAAATATCTAGTAAGAAAAATTAAATTGCTTTGTAGAAATGAAAACTATTGTTACAATATTTGCCCTATCCCTTCTGGCTAGCTGTGGTAATATTACAAGTCAAGCGGAGAAATTTACTAAAGATACCCCAAGTCTTTTGGAAACTAATGAATCTAAGCATGTTGAAACTAAAGCAGAAGCTGATCAGACAGTAATAAATGTAGAGCCTACTTTGGTACGTCCTCAATTGTTTTTAATGATGCAAGATGTTGCAGAAGATATAAAAGCTTCTCACGAAAAGCAAAAAGTAATTTACAGTAACTTGGATTACATTCTGAAAAAAAATAATCTTCAACCTGTTGGATCTCCAGTTGCTTGGCACTATAATAAAGCAAATTTGTTTGTAGTAGAAGCTGGTATTCCATTAGCGAAAAAGTTAGCCAAAAAAGAAGATGGCACATTTTATAAGGAAACGCAAAGGTGTAAAGGAGCTGTAGCTCACTTTTTTGGTAAACGGTCTTTATTGCCTAGAGCTTACGATTCTTTAAATACTTGGTTGAAAGAAAACCATCAAACAGCAGTTGGAAATCCTTGGGAAGTGTATGTTTCTGATCCAAGAATAGTAAAAGATCATGATTTTCTACAGACGGATATTTTTACTCAAACAAAATAATTAATTGTTTTAATAAAAAATTTGGTATAAATAAATTTCAACTGCATATTTGCATCGCAATGAAACAAATTTCACAAAATATTAATTGGTGGTGGCATACAAACCTTGTTAGAGGCTTGTAGTGGCATTGCCAGTACATATTCATAAAATTGAATTAGCCTCGACAGATTGTCGGGGCTTTTTTTTTAAGTTTTAAGATGCCACAAAGGCTCTAAGGTGCAAAGAGGTACAAAGGAATAAGAAGAAAAGAATATGAAAGTAATAGAAATTATAGAAGATATTTATGTATTGACTCATTCTTTTTTTCTTTGTGATACTTCGAACCTTTGAGTCTTTGTGGCGAAAAAATCATTACATCGTTCAAATCATTTAACCATAATTATGAAACAGATTGAAATAACAACGACCATTAAGAAAATGCTTGCTGATGTTTACACGCCAGTGGGTATTTATTTGCGAGTGAGGGACAGGTTTAGGGATACCATTCTTTTGGAGAGTACAGATAACCATGTAGCCGAAAATAGCTATAGTTTTATCGGTATCAATGCCATTGCAGGTATTGAAATAACCGATACTGGAAGCATTGAATACAAGTTTCCGGGAGAGCAACCAGAACGTGTGCCAATTACAAATACTAAGGCAGTGCCTGATGAAGTTTGGAAGTTTATGAAGAACTTTAGCATTGTTAATGCAACGAGTACTGGCAATAGTTTGGAAGATGCCGCAGCTAAGTTTGCGCAAGGACTTTATGGTTATACTACTTATGATGCAGTTCAGTTTTTTGATACGGTAACACTCACGACTCACGACTCACCACTTCCGGCTATACCTTTGATGCGCTACCGTTTGTATCAATATGTGATAGCCATCAATCATTTTAAGGATGAATTATACTTGTGCGAGAATAAGATGGCAGGCATTGAAAGTGGGGTAGAAGTAGTTGAAAGCCTGATAAGAAGCAAGGATGTACCCGTTTATCCTTTTGCCGTAAAGGGCGTTGAAACATCTAACATTACCAATGAGGCTTACATAGAAATGGTGAATAAGGGAATACAGAGTTGCTTTAGGGGCGATGTGTTTCAGATAGTATTGAGTCGTAGGTTTCAACAAAGTTTTACTGGGGATGAGTTGAATGTGTATCGTGCATTGCGGAACATTAATCCATCGCCTTATCTATTCTTCTTTGATTATGGCGATTATAAACTGATGGGTTCTTCGCCAGAGAGTCAGTTGATTATAAAAGATGGAACTGCAGTGGTGCATCCAATTGCAGGAACTTTTAAACGTACAGGTAATGATACTTTGGATGCTGAAGCGGCTGAGAAACTCTTATTGGATCCAAAAGAAAATGCTGAACATGTGATGCTGGTAGATCTTGCCCGCAATGATTTGAGCAGGGTTTGCGATGATGTACGTGTAAAAAGTTATCGTCAGGTGCAATATTATAGCCACGTAATTCATTTGGTGAGTGAGGTAAATGGCACTGTTCGCCCCAATGCAAATCCTTTTGAGTTGTTGGCAAAGACTTTCCCTGCTGGTACATTAAGCGGAGCGCCAAAAATAAAAGCAATGCAACTGATAGACAGCTACGAGACTACAAGCCGCAGTTATTATGGTGGTGGTATTGGGTTTATGGGCTTTGATGGCAGTTGCAATCATGCCATTATGATTCGTTCTTTCCTAAGTAAGAACAATACATTGTTCTATCAGGCAGGAGCAGGAGTTGTTGCAGCAAGCAACCCCGAAAGTGAATTGCAGGAAGTGAATAATAAACTAAATGCACTGAAGAAAGCAATAGAAGCGGCAAAAGAGATATGAGTTATGAACTATGAATTATGAGTGAATAAGAATCATTTTTTTCATTCAAATCATTTAATCAAAATTAAACAATGGAAAATATAAACGCATCGGTACAGGGAGGATTTGATGGATTGAAGATTCTGGTTTTTGATAACTACGATTCATTTACCTACAATCTGGTTCATTTGGTTGAGAAGATTACACATCAAAAGGTGGATGTTTATCGTAATGATGAAATTCCTCTTGAAGACGTTAAAAGATATAATAAGATTATTTTGTCGCCAGGTCCGGGTATTCCTGAAGAAGCTGGTTTATTGTTGCCCCTCATAAAACAATATGCCTCAACTAAATCAATATTGGGTGTTTGTTTGGGACATCAGGCTATTGGTCAGGCTTTTGGTGGTAAGCTTACCAACCTTACTTCGGTTTATCATGGGATAGCAACGCCAATATTCATTAATCGTGAGGAACGTAAATCGCCAGTTTCAGAATTTGCGACTTCCGACTTCCGATTCCCGATAGGAGGTCAACTTTTCAATGGTCTAGGCGATGAATTCATTGTAGGTCGTTACCATAGTTGGGTGGTTAGCGATGAAGGATTTCCTGCCGAACTGGAAGTGACCGCTCGAGATAAAGAAAACTTTATTATGGCATTACAGCATAAAACGTATGATGTGCAAGGGGTACAGTTTCATCCTGAAAGTGTACTTACACCAAGTGGAGAAGTGATAATGAGGAACTGGCTGGAGCAGGAAGTAATAAGTTATAAGTAATAGGTATTAAGTTCCTTAACTAGTATGGGTTTACTTATTACATAATACCTAATACCTATTACTTATAACTTTCTAAAATCATTCAATCATTTAAATCATTCAAATCACAATTGAAAAAGATACTACAATATTTATTCGAGCATAAAACACTCTCTTATCAGCAGGCAAAGGATACGCTTGTGGGCATAGGAAGTGGTGCTTATAACGAACATGAGATTACCTCATTTATGACGGTTTACCTCATGCGCAGCGTTACAATAGAGGAATTGCAGGGGTTTAGGGATGCACTTTTACAACTTTGTGTAAAGGTTGATTTGGGCAACCATCAGCTTTTAGACATCGTGGGAACGGGTGGCGATGGCAAAAATTCGTTCAATATATCTACCCTTAGTTGTTTTATTGTGGCTGGTGCTGGGCAAAAAGTGGCAAAGCACGGCAACTATGGCGCATCGAGCATTAGTGGGGCTAGTAATGTGATGGAGCAGTTGGGGTATAAATTCAAAAATGATACTGCCAAACTAAAACAAGAAGTTGAGGAAGCCAATATTTGCTTTTTGCATGCACCTTTGTTTCATCCTGCATTGAAGGCGGTTGGGGCAATACGTAAGAATTTGGGCGTACGTACTTTCTTCAATATGCTGGGACCAATGGTTAACCCTGCTTCACCAACTTATCAATTGGTGGGGGTTTATAACTTGGAGATGGCGAGAATTTATAACTATCTTTTACAACAGACTGAGCGGGCTTTTACCATTATCCATAGCTTGGATGGGTACGATGAAATATCACTTACCAACGATACTAAGGTGATTACCAACAAAGGCGAAAGCATTAAAACGCCGCAGCAACTGGGCAAAAGAATGGTGATGCCTGAGGATATTTATGGCGGAAATACGGTGGAGGAATCTGCCAAGATGTTTAGAAATATCATTGAAGGCAATGGCACTTACGCTCAGAATGCGGTTGTTTTGGCAAATTCGGCGATGGCATTGAACTGTACGGGCAGTTATAAAACTTATGAAGATGCCTATCAGGCGGCAGTGGTTAGTTTGGAAAGTAGGGCGGCTTTAGGGGCTTTACAAAAGCTGATTGCCTTGCAATAATTGCGGCAAAGTGTTAACCAAATGCGACATAAGGTTAACCAAATTCGACAAAGTGTTAACCAAATGCGACAAAGTGTTAACCAAATGTGACAAAGTGTTAACCAAATGCGACAAAGTGTTAACCAAATGCAACAAAGTGTTAACCAAATGCGACATAAGGTTAACCAAATGCGACATAAGGTTAACCAAATGCGGCATAAGTTCAAGCAAATGCGGCATTAGATGAACATAATTGAGAGCCAATAAACAGCTTTTAATCATTCAAAAACAAATAACTCTTTTTATAAATGAATATTTTAGATAGAATAATTGCACATAAACAAATAGAAGTGGCAGAGGCAAAGGCCTTGAAAAGTGTTGCACAACTAGAGGCGATGCCTTTGTTTGCAAAGCCTTGTCTGTCGCTTAAAAAATTCTTATTGGATGAAACCAAAACAGGAATTATAGCAGAATATAAACGTCAATCGCCATCAAAAGGGGTTATTAACAACACGTCAACTGTAGAAGAGGTTACAAAAGCTTATACACAAAACGGGGCATCAGGCATCTCAGTATTAACGGATAGTCATTTCTTTGGAGGTACATTGTTAGATTTGGAGGCTGCAACCATCAATCAAATCCCTCTTTTAAGAAAGGATTTTATGATTGATGAATACCAATTGGTAGAGGCGAAGGCTTATGGGGCATCGGTGATATTGTTGATAGCCGCTTGTTTATCGGCTGAAAGGACAAAGGAATTGGCTATTGCGGCAAAGAATTTGGGATTGGAAGTGTTGCTAGAAATACATAACGACGAAGAGTTGGGGCATATTTGTGATGAAGTAGATTTGGTTGGAGTAAATAATAGGAATTTGAAGGATTTTGTGGTGAATGTGGAGGCTTCGGCGCAACTTATTAAGGCTATACCAACAAATAAAGTAGCCGTTGCAGAAAGTGGTATAAACAATACTGATACTATTGTATTTTTACGCAAAGCAGGTTTCAAAGGATTTTTGATAGGGGAACATTTTATGAAACAGGCTGACCCGACGATTGCATTTGCTGATTTTGTAACGGAATTAAGAGCGAAGTAGTTCTAACCACAAAGTAAACAAGGTAAAAAACACAAGGGACACTATGAAAAATCTTTGTGTTTCTTTGGGAAAACCTTAGTGTTCATTGTGGTAAAATAGTTCTTAGTGTTAAAAAATAAATAAAAGCAGATGAGAATAAAAGTTTGCGGAATGACGGATATGGATCAAGTAAAACAACTTGATGAAATGGGGGTAGAGTTCTGTGGCTTTATCTTCTATCCAAAAAGTCCGCGCTATATTTTCAAACATACGCCGGCAATAAATATTAAAAAGCTCAAGGGTAAAATAAATAAGGTGGGGGTATTTGTAAATGCCCCATCCGACGAAATTTTACAAACTGTAGACAGTTGTGGTTTGTATTTGGTGCAACTTCATGGTGATGAAAGCCCGAAAGCTTGCGAAAAAGTTTCTGATTATATATCTGTTATCAAGGCTTTCAGACTGGCAGATGATGATAATATACTCTGGAAAATAAAAGATTATAAGGAGGTGGCAGATATGTTTTTGTTCGATACCGAGGGGGCTGGCTACGGTGGTACGGGCAAAAAGTTTAACTGGGATGCCTTGTTGGATTTGAATATTGAAAAGCCATTTTTTATAAGTGGAGGCATTCAGCCAGAAGATATTCCGGCTTTGCAGGCTTTTAGCAAGACGTCTGTAGCAAAAGATTTATTTGCTGTAGATGTAAATAGTCGGTTTGAAATATCACCAGGTGTGAAAGACATGGAAAAAGTTAGGAACTTTGTAACTGGATTGAGGTAGGAGGCGTGGATTGTTAGGAACGAAAATCGCGAGTTAAGAGCGACTCAAACTTGCGATTATCGTTCCTAACGTTTCTCGGTTCTATTTATTTTAATTATATTAATGAAGCAAATTGTAGGGATATTATTTTTATTGTTCACTTTGAAGCTTACAGCTACAGGCCAATCGAGGATACTCACTGGTACGCTTTCTTCAAAGCCGAATAGCTCTATGACAATCCTTCCCAACAATGTTCAAACTAAAACACCAGAAATACAAAAGGATGATTCTGCCTTATTTAATCCTCGATATGTTCCACCGCCGCCTGTAGATAGTAGCGCTTATAATGTGGGAAACACAAATTATAATGCTGGTCAGAATCAGAGTTCAGAGACGGTTTATCAATATAAAACTCAAAATTCGCAGCCAGTTCTCGAAAGAGGTAATACATTGACGCCTTCCATTAATTTTAATAATAAAAAAACTGCGACTCCGTCTTATAACAATTCTGCTGGACAAGTTAATACTACTTCTACAGAAGATACTTATCAATATAAGACACCCAATGCACAACCATTGGTGGATTATGGTGTAAAGAAAACAGTACATTATCCAATAAGAACAAAGAAAGTAAATGGTCAGTCTGCTGCTTCGAAGCAATCGGGCAATTTGGCTACAACAGATATGGTTACGGATCCAACTGAATTGGCAGCAACTGAAAATTATGGTAATGCACCCGTAAAAAAGACGTACAATAAATGGGCGCCCAAAACAAAAACATGGACTAAACCAGCTGCAAATACAACAGCTGTTGTGAATAAGACAGTTTATAATAAGTGGGCAAATCCTCAACAAAAGAATGGTGTTGCACAAGTTCAAAGGCAAACTACGTACACTGCGCCTGTAGTTTCTGCGCCATCGCAGGGAGGATTAACGCCAACAATTAAGGTAAAATCAAGGCCAAATAATCCTGTTATAACATCTAATCCCACAACGGTTAGTCAACCGCAGCAAACTACAACAACAACGTATAACCCTCCGGCTGATTATAAAATAAATTTGACGACGGATGGTAAATACACGGTTAGTTTTTTCAACAATGGTAGTAGTATAAACGTTACTCAATTTGGAAGGATTTCGGGTGTAACCTCGCCAACTTCTAATAATACTACATCGCAGTATGATTACAGGGGGATGTTGCAAAGTGTGGGTACACTTCCCTTACAATATACTTATGAGGGAAGGTTACAATCGGTAGGAAATACACTGTTAGGATATAATTATAATGGTAATATTGAATCAATTGGAGGCACACCTCTAAGTTATAATTATAATGGAACAATTGACAAGATTGGAAATACAAAAGTGTTGTACGATGCAAATAATAATGTAAGTGGCACCAGTAATAATAATCCAGCTATTTCGATTAAAACAAATTAAGAAGATTTAATAAATAAGGATATGGGAACAAATGTGTTAGAGCCGGTGCAAGAAATAGGATTTCAAAATCCTAATGAACATGGTTACTATGGAAGTTTTGGCGGGGCGTACATTCCCGAAATGTTGCAAAGGAATGTGGCAGAATTGAAAGAAGGCTATTTGAAGATAATGGCTGAGCCTTCTTTTCAGGAAGAGTTCAGGCAATTATTGAAAGATTATGTGGGCAGACCAACGCCTTTATTTTATGCTGAAAGATTGAGTGCGGAACTTAATTCGAACATTTATCTAAAGCGCGAAGACTTGTGTCATACAGGAGCCCATAAGATAAATAATACCATCGGGCAGATATTGTTGGCAAGGAGACTTGGCAAAACAAGGATTATTGCCGAAACCGGTGCTGGCCAACATGGTGTTGCCACTGCTACAGTTTGTGCATTGAAAGGAATGGAGTGCATCGTATATATGGGCGAAAAGGATATTGAGCGTCAAGCACCAAATGTAGCCCGTATGAAATTGCTTGGTGCAACAGTAATTCCTGCGGTTAGTGGTAGCAAGACATTGAAAGATGCAACCAACGAAGCTATTAGAGATTGGATTAATAACCCTGTTGATACACATTATATAATTGGAAGTGTGGTTGGTCCGCACCCTTATCCAGATATGGTAGCACGTTTTCAGAGTGTGATTAGTGAGGAGATTAGAACACAGCTTTTGGAGAAAACAGGTAGCGAAAATCCTACGCACGTTGTGGCTTGTGTGGGTGGAGGTAGTAATGCCGCTGGTGCTTTTTATCATTATTTGGATGAATTATCAGTTCAACTAGTGGCTGTAGAAGCTGCTGGTCATGGTATTACTTCGGGCATGAGTGCTGCAACTACGCAGTTGGGCAAGTCGGGTGTATTGCATGGTAGTAAAAGTTTAGTAATGCAAACCGAAGATGGTCAGGTAGTGGAACCCCATAGCATTTCTGCCGGATTAGATTATCCTGGTATCGGTCCATTGCATGCTAACTTATTTAAAAGTGGTCGTGGCACTTTTCTTTCTGCAACCGATGAGGAAGCATTGGAAGCGGCCTTTCATATATCTAAAATTGAAGGCATCATCCCAGCGTTGGAAACAGCTCATGCTTTTGCGGCTTTGTCAAGGTTGAACCTTACACCAAATGATGTGGTAGTAGTTTGTTTAAGTGGACGTGGGGATAAAGATTTAGCTACCTACATGAAAGCGATGGGATTATAAATTGATAATTGACAATGGATAATTGTATTATCCACTGGTAAAGGTTATCAATTATAAATTATCAATTATTAATTAAAAAGATGAGTAAGTTAAGTGAAGTTTTTAAGAATAAATCCAACAATGTTTTAAATGTTTATTGTACGGCGGGGTATCCTCAATTGGATAGTACGCTTGCAATTATCAATACACTTCAAGCCAATGGTGCTGATATTATAGAACTTGGGATGCCTTATAGCGATCCTTTGGCTGATGGTCCTGTAATTCAGGCTAGCAGTTCTGTTGCTTTGGCTAATGGAATGACTATTGCAACTTTATTTAAACAGTTACGAGAGTTAAAAGAGAAAAAAGCTGCAATCATCTTAATGGGCTACATGAATCCTGTGTTGCAATATGGCTTTGAAAAGTTTTGTGCTGATGCTGCCGCTGTTGGTGTTGATGGATTGATATTGCCCGATTTGCCCGAATATGAATATGAAACTGAATATGGGGCAATAATTAAGAAGTACGGTTTAGACTTTATCTTTTTGGTAACACCAGAAACTAGTGAAGAGCGTGTGAGAAAGCTTGATGCCTTGAGCAGTGGCTTCTTGTATGCTGTATCCTCCTCTTCTACAACGGGTAATGAAAAAGACTTTAATGCAGTAGAAAAGTATTTGGAGCGTTTACAATCTATGAAATTGAAGAATCCAATATTGGTTGGCTTTGGTATTAAAGATAAAACCACGTTCTCAGCTGCTTGCAAATATGCCAATGGGGCAATTATCGGCACGGCTTACATCAAGGCTTTGGAAGGTTCTACCAATGTGGAACAAACAACAAAGACTTTTTTGGAGGGTATCTTAAAATAAATTAATGCAGACTGAAATAAATAATACTTCTGAAGGAGGCAATATTGTTATTGTAAAATACAATGCAGGCAACATTCAAAGTGTGTTATATGCTTTGGAAAGGATTGGGGTTTCAGCTATTGTCACCGATAATCACGAAGAGATAATGGCGGCTGATAAGGTAATATTCCCAGGTGTTGGTGAAGCAAGTAGTGCCATGAATAGCCTAAAAGAGAATAACCTTGATGCGGTTATCAAAGAATTAAAGCAACCTGTTTTGGGCATTTGTGTGGGGATGCAATTGCTTTGTACTTTCTCTGAGGAGAATAATACTCCTTGCTTGGATATTCTGCATCAGCCGGTAAAACTCTTTCGTCCAGAAAAAGATAGCAATATAAAAGTCCCTCAAATTGGATGGAACACGCTTTACAATTTAAAATCTCCCTTGATGGTAGGCTTGGACGAGAATAGTTACTGCTATTTTGTGCATAGTTATTTTGTTCCTTTAAATGAATATACCATCGCCACCACCAATTATGTGCAGCCTTATAGTGCCGCATTTCACAAGGATAATTTCTATGGTGTTCAGTTCCATACAGAAAAATCATCGGTGGTAGGAGAGAGGATTTTGAAGAATTTTATTGAATTATAAAAAAGCTAACCACAAGGTACACAAGGGTTTCACCAAGAACACAAGTAATAAAACAGTATGGATTCACATATAGAGATTATCCCCGCAATAGATATTATAGATGGTAAATGTGTTCGCCTTACACAAGGTGATTATGCCCAGAAAACCATTTATAACGAAAACCCTTTGGAGGTTGCCCAAATGTTTGAAGATGCAGGATTGCATCGTTTGCATCTGGTAGATTTAGATGGGGCAAAGGCTGGTTCGGTTAAGAATTGGAAAGTTTTGGAAGCCATCGCATCGCAAACTAAGATGGTTATAGATTTTGGCGGGGGCATTAAAAAGCAGGAGGATGTGGATATTGTGTTCAGTTCTGGTGCCGCTTATGCCACAGTGGGCAGCATTGCCGTAAAGGATAAACCCACTTTTGTTAGTTGGTTGCAGGCTTATGGTGCTGATAAATTTTTATTGGGAGCTGATGTAAAAGACGAGATGATTGCCATTGGTGGTTGGTTGGAGACTACGGGCATCAATATTTATGACTTTATCGAAGATTATCTACAACTTGGGGTGCAGCAAATATTTTGTACCGATGTTAGCAAGGATGGAAAGCTGGAAGGGCCTTCTATTTATTTATATAAAAATATTATAGCGCGCTTTCCTCAGTTGCACCTAATAGCAAGCGGGGGCGTATCAAATATTGATGATGTTTATGAGCTGCAAAAGGCTGGCTGCAAAGGAGTCATTATTGGTAAGGCCATCTATGAAAATAGGATTTCTTTGGAGGAATTGATAGCGGTTAATTGATAAAATTGGCTTGTTTTCTTGATGAAGTAAATGAAAAACTTCATCAAGTAAACGAAAAACTTCATTAAGTAATTGAAAAACTTCATTAAGTAGATGAAAAACTTCATTAAGTAAATGAAAAACTTCATCAACTAAATGTAAAACTTCATTAAGTAAATGAAAAACTTCATCAACTAAATCATTTTATTGATGAATAAAATTTTCTTTTTTCTTATACCCGTTCGTATTTAAAGAAAAAATAGGTCGTTCATTAGGTGAAAGATGTCTAAATTAAAGAATTTAAAATGGAAGATATTATCCTTCCGTCCCTAAAGGGAAACTAAGTAACCCCTCCGCCCCTAAAGGGGTACTAGGTCGTTTACTGGGTGAAAGACGTTTAATTTTAACAATTGAAAATGGAAGATAATACCCTTCCGTCCCTAAAAGGAAACTGAGTCGTTTACAGAATTGAAGTTGCATAAATTTAATAATTTAAAATGGAACAAAATATCAATAGTTCGGGTGTTTCAAGTTCCCCTTTAGGGGCGGAGGGGTTCGCAAAACGCATCATCCCTTGTTTGGATATTCGTGATGGAAGAACAGTTAAAGGGGTGAACTTTGAGAACATCCGTGATGCTGGCGACCCGGTTGAATTGGGTGCTTTTTATGCTGAACAAGGTGCTGATGAACTGGTATTTTTGGATATTACAGCAACCGTAGAAAAGCGTAAAACGTTGAGCGAACTAGTAAACAGAATTGCCCGTTACATCAATATTCCGTTTACGGTGGGTGGTGGTGTCAGTTCTATTGATGATGCTTCTGTGTTATTGAAAAATGGGGCTGATAAGGTAAGTATAAACTCGGCAGCCTTTAGAAACCCTCAATTAATTAATGAATTAGCAAAGGAATTTGGTAGCCAATTTGTTGTTTTGGCTATTGATACCCGTTTGGAGGATGATGGCGAATGGTATGTTTACCTTAATGGTGGACGCATAAAAACACAAGCTAAAACAATTGATTGGGCAAAGCAAGCGGTAAACTTAGGCGCTGGCGAAATACTACTTACTTCCATGAATCATGATGGTACAAAGCAGGGTTTTGCGTTGGATATTACCAGTGTTTTGAGCGATTTGTTGCCCGTGCCAATCATTGCAAGTGGTGGCGGTGGAACAATGCCGCACTTTGTTGATGTGTTTACGAAAGGCAAAGCAGATGCTGCTTTGGCGGCAAGTATCTTTCATTTTAAGGAAATAAGTATCCCCGATTTGAAAAGTTATCTTAAAGAACAAAATATTCTTATGCGTATATAAAGACATAACCATATTTTCGTCTGCGCAATTAATTAATGGTTTTCAAAGCAAATAATGAGTATAGATATAAAAGTTGATTTCGAAAAGTATGCCGATGGATTGGTTCCTGCGGTTATTCAAGACGCCAAAACAAGTAAAGTGTTGATGCTTGGGTTTATGAACGAGGCTGCTCTTGCCGAAACTAAATCTATTGGTAAAGTCACATTTTATAGCCGTAGTAAACAACGCCTTTGGACAAAAGGGGAGGAGAGTGGTAACTTTTTATTGTTAGAATCCATTGTTATTGATTGCGATAATGATACTTTATTGATTAAGGCAAATCCCGTTGGACCAGTTTGCCATACCGGTGCAGATACTTGTTGGAATGAAAAGAATGAATCGAGTGACTTTTTATTTTACTTGGAAGAAATAATAGAACAACGAAGTAAAGCCGCTCCAGAAACTTCGTACACTGCTAAAATGTTGGCAAAAGGCATCAATAAAGTGGCTCAAAAAGTGGGAGAGGAGGCAGTAGAATTGGTTATTGAAGCAAAAGATAACGATAAAGACTTGTTTTTAGGAGAAGCCGCAGACTTATTATTTCATTATTTATTGTTACTTAAAGCCAAAGATTATAAATTGCACGAGGTTTTGGACGTATTACAAAGCAGACATAAAAAATAAATATAAAAAAAGCGAATGAAAAAGTTACTGATAGTACTGTTATTGCCAATTGTTTCAATAGCCCAAAATGGATATACTTTAAAAGGAAATGTTAAGGGGTTAAAAGATAGTACCCTAGTATTTTTGCAAGATATTCAGGGCAATACGGTTGCGCAGGATTATGCCAAGGGCGGCAAGTTTACCATTAGCGGAAAGGTGAGTGATATAAGTTTCTTCCAATTGAGTTTTATAGGTACTCAGGAATCTACTGAACTTTTTTTGGGTAACGAAAATGTAACTGTTACTGGACAATTGGGTGCTATGAAGAGTGCAGTTTTTACAGGATCTGTGCCTCAAGGGGAGTATAAAACTTTTGTAAAAGGATTTTTGCCACTCAATGATAAGTTGGGGAAACTAATCACAACTATTAATGCCGAAAAACCTAGTAAGAAACGCGATAGTTTGATTGCTGTATTTACGACAAATAAAAACGCTTTAAAGTCTTTCACCGATAATTTTATCAAGACTAATGCTACTTCTCCTGTAAGTACTTTTATTCTCTATCAGTTTGCAAAATTGTACGAAGGCGATGCATTAGAAGCCAAGTTCAATGTGCTACAACCATCTGCTAAAAAAATAGTTTTTGCTAGTGAGATTGAAAGAATGATTTCAGCAGCCAAAATTGGTCAGATAGGTAGTATTGCAACTGATTTTACCCAAAATGACACAGCAAATAAGCCTGTAAGCCTTTCTTCTTTCCGTGGAAAGTATGTATTGGTAGATTTTTGGGCTAGTTGGTGCAGACCATGTCGCATGGAAAACCCCAATGTATTAGCCGCTTACAACAAGTTTAAGGATAAAAACTTCACCGTATTAGGCGTATCTTTTGATAAGGACAAAGACAGTTGGGTTAAAGCCATTAATGATGATAAACTTCCTTGGACACAAATAAGCGATTTGCAGCAATGGAGTAATGCTGCTGGAAAGTTGTACAAGATAGAAAGTATTCCTGCTAACATGTTGATAGATCCTGCCGGAAAGATTATAGGAAAGAACTTAAGAGGCGAGGAGTTACAAGATAAATTGAAAGCCATTCTAAAATAATAGCTTTCTTATTAAAATATAAAAGGGTCAAAAGCAATGGGGGTTATCACCTATTGCTTTTGACCCTTTTATATTTTAATAAGTAGATACGCTGCCATACAGTAGTTATTCCTTGTTGTAAGTGTATTGCCTTTATTTCCTAGATTGGAAGAGGATGGCTTTTGCTAATATTATTTGTCTGTTATCAATCAGTGAAATTTCATTAAAAGTTTTATAAAGCTTTATGAACTTCATTTTAACCCTTTTTTTTAAGCATGGTATTGAAAAGCAGTATCAGCCTTTAGTTATAAAAGTCCGTCCATCATTATAATGAGGTATATTTACATAATGATTGCGCCCATAGCATATTGGTCACATATTTGTCTTCAATTAATCCCTTGCCTCGCTTTAGCAATAATGTTGGTATTTGCAGTAATGAAGTTACTGCAAGGAGTACATAAAGCAAAACAGCTATTTAACATCATCTCGCTTGTGAACTCATTACCCTCACTTGTGGAATGCTACCGCTCACTAGTGAGCCGGTCTTTTTCACTGTTGAGCACACTAATCTCACTAGTGAAGCCACCAATCCCATATATGGGGCGTACGATCCCACAAGTGGAATTGGTATGCTCACTAGTGGCGTGGTTCTGCCCACAAGTGGAATTGGTTGTCTCACTAGTGAGTTTTGTCTCGTATCGTTTTAATACAAAAGTATTACCACTAGCTAACACATTATACTCTCAGGTTATACCTAAAACAAAGCACAATGAGCGATAGACATATATTTCCATCAAAGGATGGTGACTTTAACAATTATGTACAAACAGTGATTACTTATATTATTGATTGGCAATTGCATCTTAGGATAACGGATGATGACCTAGAGGAAGCTTTAGGGCTTGTTATTAAATGGAATAATAACTGGAAAGTGTATGCTGATGAAAACCTGAGCAACAAATTTTCTCAAAAAGAAAAGGTTTCATTACGTAGTCAAATAGAGATTTGTTTTAGGCGCATATACCTCGATCTGCCTGTTTCTGTATTGACAACAAATGATAAGCTTGTGCTTAATATAAAGGGGCATGGCAACGATAGTACCACTGATATATTGATTGTAGACTTTGCGCCAAGGATGCTTGGGGATGAAAACGAGCATTTATACCAGACATTGAAACTGCAAAGCCCTAAAACACCTAATAGCATGGAGATGCCACATGGACACTGGGTGTACCTAGAAAATTTTATTGGGGAGGCGGATATGAAAGAGGCAGATATTGTTTTTGGCAATGGAAAGAATGTATCAAAGGCATTCCATTCCACCCATTTTGATATAAAAGAAGTGGGTAAAACAAGTTATTACAGGTGTAGCTATGAGAACAATACTGGCAAAAGGGGGCCGGTTAGTAGGGTATTGGCTATTATGATATGGTAACAAAATGTAATTATGGAAATGATGGTTTAAAGCGTTAAAATGAGTACTTCCCAAAACAATACAATATGTATGTGCTCTAACAATTCATTATATACGCACGAGTTACAATCCATAATTTACTCACTAATATAAAATCCTATTTTCGCTTTTATAGTGATGCAGGTAAAGGGTTTCGGGATAATTTAGAAACTTTAAATTAATAACAAATATGTGTGAATTAAAGAGTTGGTAGCCATAAAAAGGGGTGAGTTTTTTAGCTAACTTTATGGTTTTAGAAAGAAAAATACAAATGATTTTTAACCTTAAAAGTGTACACTAGTCATAATGTAATGAGACAATAATCTAAATGCGAAAAAACAAAGGACAATTCGAGAAAGGCAAAAAGAAACTACTGAAGAAAAGGAAGTAAGAATTAAATCTCTTGTAAAAAATCTGGAAGAATCGTAAAGACTATATTGGTGATATAAAAAATCCGAAAGTTTACAACTGCTGGAGAAGTTTTATGTTTACACTAAAGGGAATAAAAATTGGTTGTAATGAAGAATGGAGAGATTATAGAACATTTTATAAAGACGTAATCGACACATGCGAAGAGAATCTAGTTTTTTCAAGAATTGACAAGTCAAAGCCATTTTCGAGAAATAATTTTATTTGGCTTGACAAAGATGTGGCAGCAAATATTAAAGACAATACAATTAGACTTGAATACAAAGGAGAAATAAAAACATTAAAAGAATGGGCAATTCAATTTAGACTGAGCGTGAATGGAATAAAACTACGCTACTACCTACAAAAAGAGTATTCAAGTGAAGAAATTCTTTTTGGTAGAAAAAAAATCAAAACGTTCATTACTTTCTGCCACTGACTTAGAAAAAACAAAAGCTTAGAGACAAAGCTTCTAAAATGTGTTACAAGTCACACAGCATGGAACAACATTATCTTTTGTGTGTCCTTTGTTATTGTCAATACGGTCGCATCCCACAAATTCTTTTGTTTCACAATAAAAACAATTTTTAAATAAAATATTTTCTATTAACAACTCAATATTTAGGTCAAAATCATACCTTTTTTTCTTTTCTTTTATTTTATAAGAAGAACACTGTTTGGGGAAATAACTTCACTTTTGACGAAATGAAAATTATAGGAAAAACAATAATTGAACTAAAGAAAAAACACTACAGCTAATATCTAGGTTTTCGTTGCGCCCCTTGAGGCATTCAATTAAAACCTGGTAGAACGGAACATACGGTTGCACTTTCGTTTATGTTAGGATAATGCTGCTTGAGTAGGTATTTTTCTTGAACAATAATAAGTTTTTTAATTGTCAATTGATAGTTGGACATCATAAGCTACATTTTGTGAAACCTAGTATTGATAAGGGTTTGGGCGCTCAGATGTTGGTTTGCTATCATAAAAATACCATTAAGTTAGTTCTTAATGGTGCAAGTATGACGTTACTTTTGTGTAAGAATTAAGAAATAAAGGTAGAAAAAATAAGGCAGCAATCGTTAGAGAAGCAAGTTTATATCGTGAGAGGCCAAGTTCGAAGCAAGTTAAGCTACTTTAAAAGGCTCAAATTACTAAGAAGAATTTTCATATGGCAAGCAATCGTTAGAGGTCAGTCTGTTTCTACAGAGTGACCCTTTTTTTTTCAAGATTTACACGTAAACAATGCCTTTTTAAGTCTCATAATTTCAAATACACTAATCTAGCCTTTTTTGGAGATGTTTTTATTGTAACCTAAGAATATTAGGAGGCGGCAAGTAATAAAAGATGCTTATTTTTGATATATAAAAAATATGTTCCCGTTTTGAAAATTAATATAATACTCACTTTTTTTGTATCAACAACTATCTTCCAATTGTTAGTTGCAAATAATTACTCTTTTGGACAAAGAAAAAACACAAGTTCATTAAGTGTATATCCAGAACCTGATAAGAATTTCTCTAAAATATCACCGTTTTATAGAATAAAGGTTTATAAAAATGGAAAGGATAAAGCTGGTAAATTGAGCTATACTTATTTTAGCCCAGACAATGCTGATAAAAATAGAATCAGATTGGATGCAAATACACGAAGGACTTTTAATTTTTCAATCCTTTCATTTTCTTCCCCAATTATAGTTGAAGTAACCAAATTTAATTCAAATGCTACTAGTGCCATAATAAGACCAACCAGATTTGGTATCGGTACTGTAAAGGCAAACGTGCATAAGGAA
>CANCVE010000029.1 GCA_947381435.1 Chitinophagaceae bacterium | reverse complement strand
TCGATCGACAAATCGGACAGCACAGGATTTACAGTAGAGCTTCGGGTTGCCGTTAAGAAGTTTTACGATGGTGTTCATGCAGACTATCATGCCATCGCTGCCGTGTTTGCAGTTGGGTCTGCTACCTACAAACAATTTTTTCCTAAGGGGCTCGACGAGTTTAATCATCTTACAAAAGATAATATCCTGCAAATAGTACATCGAATGTCTGTGAAAGCAAATCAGTATAAAACCCAATTGGGCGGTGTGCCTTTTGCTACAAGATACGCTGGCTTTGAGACGGATGTTACTGCTGCATTGGGCGATAAAACAGATAGCAACACCGTTGTAAAAGCGGTAATAGGAACAGTAAAAACGAGCAGGGTACCTGTGGAAGAAGCATTGATGACGACCATGTTTTCGGTAGGAAAAGAGTTTTTTCCGGACATTACCAAATGTCTTACTTATTTCGACTTTAGCCTGCTAACAGGCGATGGAACGAACCCAACGGTAGAGAAATCGGGGTTGGTTTTGGCGAATACCATTATGTTGTGCATTGGCGATTTGATTGTGCCTAAAAGTGTTTTTGTTTTGAAGAATAAATCAGATTTACCACAACAATATTTTGCCACACACGTTTTAGATGGTGTGATGGTAGGCGTGGCAATTGATGTACCAGCACATACGGAAAAGGAAATTCCATTTGCTGAATTTGGTTCGGCCGATATGCTTTTTCTGTACGTAAAAAACGAAACTGACTTTGCCGGCAACTGGTATGCGAGGATGCAGGTAGGAAAATAGCCTTTCAATGAACAGTAAACAGTAAATAGTTAACAGTGAGCAGTAAATAAGTTAAAAGTTAAAACTTTGGAGATTAAGCACTTTCTGCACTGATTACTGTTCACTGTTTACTGTTAACTGTTTGGTTTCCCTAAATTTGTCAGGCATCACTTTTCCTAAAAAGATAATCCTACAAGTTTATATAACTGGATTGACCGTCATGAAGAGATTTTTACTTTTAATAATAACGTTGCTGGGATTATTCAACACCGTTGAAGCCAAACACCTAAAGGGCGGTTGGATTCAATATGAATACATAGGTGTTGGTGCTTCACCAAATACCTCGAAGTACAGAATTACAGTAAGGCAGTATTTGGATATTAGTTCTTCGGGTGGACAGATAGATGGTCAGATATTTTTAGGTGTATTTGATGCAGGTACCAATGAATTATATAGAACACTAACTATTGATTCTGTTCGAAATGGTAGTGTGATTCTTGATAAAAAATCCTATAATCTTTGTATATCACCTAAACCAAGAGTAGCATATTTAATAAATAAATATGTAACAGAAGTTGATTTGCCGGATAATAGTGCAGGTTATATTCTTGCTGTGCAGCGGTGTTGCCGAATTGCTGGTATTGTAAATGTAGTTCAGTCTAATAAAGTAGGTGTTACCTATAGTAACAAGATACCTGGATTAATAAATGGTGTAAATTATAGAAATAATAGTAGCCCAAGTTTCGTACAGAAGGATACGGTTTTACTCTGCTATAACTCTCCTTTTACGTTCGATTTTAGTGCTACCGATGCAGATGGAGACTCTTTAGTATATAGCTTTTGTGATGGGTTGCTAGGGGGGGATGATGGAAATAGATCTGGTAAAGGAATTGGTGCTTCTCCTAATCCTCCTGCCGATCCGCCATTTATAAGCGTACCCTACAACTCTCCATTGTTTGATGGAGGTTATCCATTGGGTTCGGCAGTTTCTATCAATCCAAAAACAGGTATTATTTCAGGTACAGCACCTAGCGAAACAGGAGATTATGTGGTAGCAGTTTGTGCGCAGGAATTTAGACATGATACGTTGATAGGTACAACTAAAAAGGAAATACACATAACGGTTGCCAATTGTGCTTTGCAGGCTGCCAAACTAAATCCGCAGTATATTAATTGTAATAATTTTATTTTTAGTTTCTTTAATGAATCTACAAACTCAAACATTGCTAAATATGAATGGAGCTTTGGAGATCCACTTTCTACACCAGATTCTAATTTATCTTCACTTGCCACACCAATACATATATATAAAGATACAGGCGTTTATCCTCTTTCGCTATTAGTAACGGCTTCTGGAGGATGCCAAGATTCTGCAAAGTCTTTAGTGCGTGTTTTTCCAGGTTTTGTAGCAAAGATTGCCATTAAGGGTAGTTGCATTCAAACGCCTTACAGTTTTGCAGATTCAACTTATAGTAAGTATGGAAAATTAACGAATTGGCGTTGGAACTTTGGAGAATCCACTGTTTCTACCGATACTTCTTCACTCCAGAATCCTTCTTATCTGTATCCGAATAGTGGACAGAAAAGCATTAAGTTATGGGTTCAAAATAGCAATGGTTGTACGGATAGCATTACTCAAATATTGGATGTGAAGTCTGTACCTATAATATTAATGAATCCAAAAGGGAGCGTTCTTGTTTGTAGTAAAGATACTATTCAGCTATCTGCTTCCGAACAAGGGTCAACTGGTAATGAAAAGTTTAAATGGACATCATTAGATTCTATCATCAATCCAAATACGCCTAATCCTTTCATATATCCAAAAGACACAGCTACCTTTTATGTTACCATGACCGACTCGGGCTGCGTGGCAAAAGACTCTGTTATAGTAAATACAATCCCTAATATATCTGTATCACTTGGTTCAGATACAAGTATTTGCCAAATGGATTCTATTCAGTTACATGCAAAATCATTGGGGAAAACCTATTCATGGAAAAGTAATAATACCAAAGAAACAATTGCTGGTATTTCCAATCCAAAGGTTCAACCATTAATCAACCCAACCATTTATTATGTACAAGCCAATTTAGGGAAAAAGTGTGTAGCATGGGATACATTATTGGTGAATGTATATCCTTATCCTATTGCAAATGCTGGTCTAGATGATGCTATTTGTTATGGGAAGAGTGCAATAATTCATGCATCGGTTACTGCCGATAAGTTTAATTGGTCTACAACTTCAGGATTGCAGGATAGTGCCTCACTAAACACTATAGCAATGCCAGACACTTCTACAAACTATGTATTAACCACCTATTTTACTAGTAAGAATACTTGCCCCAAACCAAGAACAGATACTGTAAGAATAAGTGTAATACCCAAAATAGAAATTAGTGCAGGAAACGATACAAGTGTGGTGGTGAATCAACCTTTGAATCTTGAGGCAAAAGGAAGTGTAGACACATCTACGGCTAGCTTTGTATGGACGGCTATTAATAACATTAACACCTATTTAAACAATAATAAAGTACATAACCCAACGGCTGTTTATGGCTATGGAGTAGACTCCATTACTTACAAAGTAGTTGCTACTATGAAGAATAAGCAAGCCTGCTTTAGTACAGATACTATAAAAGTTTTAATATTTCAGACACTACCAGAACTGTTTGTGCCAAATGCATTTACACCTAATGGAGATGGGATTAATGATATTATAAAACCAATACCAGTAGGTGTTTTGAACCTTGATTACTTTAGTATTTACAATAGGTTTGGACAATTACTGTACACTACATCGCAGATAGGTCAAGGATGGGATGGTGTTTATAATGGCGTAAAACAACCTTCAGGAACGTATGTGTATGTGGTACAAGGGAAAAACTATTTGGGTAAAACGCTCACTGCAAACGGAACCGTTGTTTTGATAAGATAATATTTAAGAATGAATAAAACAGTATTGATTACAGGTGCTACCTCAGGCTTTGGAAAGGCAATGGCTACAAAGTTTGCAGGAGCTAATTATAATTGTATAATTACCGGAAGAAGGGCTGATAAACTGAAAGAAGTTGCTGAAGAACTAATAGCAATATTTGGCGCTAAGGTTTTGCCATTGGTATTTGATGTGCAAGATAAAGAGAGGGTTTTTGAGGCGATAGAATCGCTGCCTACTGAATGGAAAGCAATAGACGTTTTGATTAATAATGCAGGATTGGCACTAGGGAAAGATAGTTTTGAGAACGCTAGCCTAGACGATTGGGAAACCATGATAGATACTAATTTAAAAGGATTATTGTATGTATCGAAGGCGGTGATTCCGTTAATGATTGCTCGTAAAAGTGGACATATAATCAATCTTGGTTCTACGGCTGGCAAAGAAGTTTATAAGGACGGGAATGTTTATTGTGCAACAAAGTTTGCTGTAGATGCCATTAGTAAATCGATGCGTATAGATTTATTACCCAATAAAATAAAGGTTACTGCAATACATCCTGGTTCGGCAGATACAGCGTTTTCTAACATACGGTTTAAGGGAGATGGTGCAAAAGCTGCTGCATTTTACGAAGGATATGAACCACTTCATGCAGAGGATGTAGCAGATATTGCCTTGTATTGTGCATCGTTGCCGCCACATGTTTGCATTAACGATTTGGTAGTTACTTGTACTGCCCAAGGAAGTGCTTCGTTGTTTTATAAGGATTAATTGAACATTTGTATAATAGAAAATGGGCAGTAACCTTTAACAGTTACTGCCCATTGTGTTATAGATAATTTATTTCTTTATCTCATCATATAATGTCTGAATAAGTCCATCGGCCAAGCCAATTTTTGGCACATATATTTCGGTTATTCCTGCCCATCGCATTACATTCATATATACAAGTAAGGCTGGCACAATTACATCTGCCCTATCTTCTTTTAGCTTATAAACACTAATTAATTCTTGAATACTTTGGCTACTAAGTTCCTTATGGAAGTCTTTTAGTAACTGAAGACTCAATGGTTTCCCTTCTTTCTTTTTACTGAGAGAAAATATTTTATTAATGTTTCCACCACTACCAATAGCTGTAATTGGCAATACAGACTTAATGTTTTGTTTAAGATGATCGCGCATAGTATCCCATGAAGAATCTTCTACTTGCCCTTTCAATAGTCTGATGGTGCCAATATTAAAACTCTCCCGATACTTCATTTTACCTTCATCAAAAAACGTAAGTTCCGTGCTTCCACCACCCACATCTACATATAAATAGGAGTGAAACTTATCGAGCATTTCGGCAATATGCGTCTGATTTATCATGGAAGCTTCTTTATCTCCAGTCAATATCTCAATAGTAATACCTGTTTCTTCTTTAACTTTTTTAATGATAGCCTTTCCATTTTTTGCATCACGCATGGCACTAGTGGCACAAGCCCGGAAGTCATTTACTTCGTACACTTTCATTAAGTGTCGGTAAGCTTTCATGGTCTGTATCAGCATTTCTACACGTTCATCACCAATTTCTCCCTTTTCAAAAACATCAAATCCTAATCGTAATGGAATTCTAACCAGATTTATTTTATTAAATTCTGGTTTGCCCTTATCATTAACAAATACGCTAGAAATTAATAAACGAGCTGCATTACTACCTATATCTATTGCTGCTAAATTCAATTTAAATTGTTTTCTGATGAAGATAATTGTATGTTTCTATCTGAGAGCGTACTTTCTTTTTATCATTAGTTGGTACATAATTATTGCTCAATGTTTTGTCTAGAATTCTTGCTTTTACGTTGTCTTCCAATTGAATGTGTATGATGTCTTTTAACTCTTTTCTTATATTCTTATCTAAAATAGGAATAGCCACTTCCAAACGATGATCTAAGTTTCTTACCATCCAATCTGCCGAACTGATATAGATTTTATCTTTACCTCCATTCTTAAATATTACTACACGTGCATGTTCTAAATACTCATCTACAATGCTGATGGCTTTTACATGGTGTTTAATTTTCTTTTTATCTAAAATAGCGCAGAATATGCCTCGTACTATCAGGTGAATCTTAACTCCTTCTTCGGCAGCTTCCTGCAATCGTTCAATCAATTTTGCATCACTTAAGGAATTCACTTTTAGCGTTATAGAAGCATCTTTACCAGCTTTGGCATATTTAATTTCCTTAATTATTTGTGCCTCAAAAGAAGAACGCATATTGGTAGGACAAACCAATAAAGTTTTGCAAAGGTGCAATTGACTAGTGCCTAATTTCCAGTTCTCCAGATAATTAAATAACCTATTTATATCTGCCATCACAGTTCTATTAGCTGTAAACAGACAATGGTCTCCATAGACTCTTGCGGTTTTTTCATTGGTATTTCCGGTACTTACAAAGCCATATTGTATGGTTCTTGTTCCCACTCTTTTCTTTATGATACAAAGCTTAGCGTGAATCTTCATTTTAGGTACACCCAATAATACTTTTACCCCTTCTTGTTCTAAAACATCCTTCCATGCAAGGTTTGCTTCCTCATCAAAACGTGCTTTTAGTTCAAGCATCACTACCACTTCCTTGCCATTACGAGAAGCATTCACTAAGGCATTAATAACTTTCGAATTAGAAGCTAGTCTGTAAGCTGTCATTTTTATGCTGGTAACCTGAGGATCCATTGCTGCTTCCCTAAGCAAATCGATAACACTATCATAACTATGATATGGAAAGTGCAGCATCACATCCTTCTTAAGCATTACATCAGTTACTCTGATTGCCCCCTTTAAATCGGGATGTGTAAATGGTTTATTACGGGTACTTTGTTCTGTAAACACATCAGGAAAATCCATAAAATGCCTATAGTTATGTATCCGTCCCCCAGGAATGATATTACTTTTATTGCTCAGATTTAGTTTTCTTATTAAATATTCTAATAAGCCTGCATCCATGTCTTTATCGTAAACAAAACGAACGGGCTTTCCTTTACGCCTGTTTTTTAAACCCTTTTCTATTTTCTCTACAAAAGTGGTACTTACATCTTGGTCTAAATCTATTTCTGCATCCTTGGTTATTTTAAAAACATTGGCATCAAAATAATCAAATCCGAAGTAAGAAAATATAATTGGAAGATTAAAACGAATTACATCTTCCAGCAAAATAATGTTTTGCTCTCCTTTGGCTGATGGCAACAAAACGAATCTTCCAATGGCGCCAACGGGTATTTCTATAAGGGAATATTTTTGTTGATAAGCATCATCTTTTTTTCTCATTACCACGCCCAAATAAATACTCTTATCTCTTAGATAAGGCATTTGTGGTAAGTTTTCTATTATGAGCGGAATTACATTGCTCCGAACCTGTTCGTCGAAGAAGGTTCTTACAAAGGTTTGTTGTTCGGGATTTAATTGTTTTTCATTGAGTAAAAAAATATTGTCTGCATTTAATTCTTTTAATACACCTTCCCAAATTCTATTAAATTCGGTTTGTTGCCTAAGAACTATTGAATGTATTTGCTCTAATATGTTTTGAGGGTTTTCCTCCATGTGCATATTTAGGCGTTTTCTTCTTTCGGCATATTCTACCATTCTTTTTAAGGTAGCTACTCTTACCCTGAAAAACTCATCTGTATTGTTAGAAAATATACCTAGAAATCGGATTCTTTCCCTAAGTGGAACAGTGGGGTCATTTGCTTCCTGAAGTACACGGGCATTGAAACTAAGCCAACTTATATCCCTCTGGATTAACTTATTTTTTTCCATAAAATTACAAATCTGCTATAGGGGTCAAATATAGGTTCATTAGCGGGCTGATTACATGATATTTTCAAAAGGAAAGAACAAAAAAAGGGTGCTGCAAATTGGCAGCACCCTTCATTAAATGTTATTCAGAGAGAATATTACTTAACAAACTGAGTTGTAGTAGTAGAACCTCCATTTACATAAGAAACAATATAGCTACCAGAAGTAAGGTGAGCCACATCAACACTTGTTTGAGTAGCGCCAACTTGTACTGGATAAGTAGCTACTGTTTTACCTAAAATATTTGTAATCTTTAAAGTAGCACCAGAAGTTGCAAGGCTATGAGAAATTGTTGCATTACTAATAACTGGGTTTGGAGAAACACCAATGTGAACTGCTACTTTGTTAGTAACCGTAGCTACTCCACTGTAGGTAAAGCTACCATCATTGTTAGTCATTTTTAAACGGTAGTATTGAACTGCATTCAACTTACTTGGATCAGTGAAGGTGTAAGAAGATGGTTTGTTATTAGCCAACAAAGTTTTGATTGCAGCAAAAGATTTACCATCTAAACTCTTTTCTATTACAAAGTTTTTGTTATTACTTTCTGTAGCGGTAGCCCAAGAAAGAACCGCACTACTATTAATAACAGAAGCAGTTAATGAAGATTTTAGTGTAACTGCAAGTGGTGGAGTACCAGGAGTAAAAGCTAAACCTCTGAAAGCAGTATTAGTTGGGCAAGAAGCTAAAATTACAGCAGAATCACCTGAAACGTGTGTGTTCCAACCTGTTATGTCTAAAGCTCCAAACAATTTTGATCCAGAAGTTGCAAACAAAGCAACAGTATCACCACTATTGTATCCAGTAAGTCCTCTGCTGCCAGCCGCATATATTGAACCGTTGTAAACCCATCTGTCAGATACTAAAGAATATTTTTGAATACCTCTTTCTGCAATTGCGCCATTAGTTGCGTCATCAGCAATGTATAATACATCTCCTTTTGATAAATTCAACAATAAAAATTGATAAGGAGAAGCCTTTGTTGTTTTTGCACTTGCATAAACTGTATCAATTCCTGGTAATACTGTTATAGCAGTATCAGGAGCATCAACTGAACCCAAAGTAGCCATAGAAACAGAGGTTGTTGTAGTTCCTACGCTTCCTGGGAAATAAGAAGATTGATAGGAAACATAAACTTTTCCGTTATAAACTGCTACAGAACGAGAAGTAGGGCTTTGGTTAGGACGAGAATTTTTGTTGTAAGCAGATACTCTAACTGCGGTATCACCAATATTTGCAGAGAATATTCCCGCTCCACTAGTGGCTAAAAAGAATTTCTTGCCATCCGCAGAAGCAACTGCTCGTGCTCCTTGTTTAGAAGCCCAGTTTGTAAGAGCGGTAGTTGATGTGATAGCACCAGTTTGATCTACAGTAGCAATAACACGTGCAACATCAGTTGATGCAGTTGTGGCAGGAGAGACAGTTGATGTATCAGACGCATCATTATAACCAGCAAAAACTAGGAATTTTCCGTCAGAAGAACGAGTGATTTGACCTTCAGGTGAGCTGTTGCCAGTAGCTGTAATTAATAATGGTGCAGAACCAGATTTTGCTGGCAGTGCAATTGACTGAACCACAGTAGAAGTTTTGGTGAATAATGTGGCTGGAGTAATAAGGTATTCATCAAGAAATACCGGTGTAGCTTTGGCAGCTACTTTTGCTGACCCATCACCTACTCTGTAAATAACGAGATTGCCTGGAGTAAAGGCAGTTTGTGCTTTTGCAGCAAATAAGCCACAAAGAGCAGCAACGAGTGTAAACGTTTTCTTCATTTTTTTCTTTTTAATTGTTAATGATATATGATTGTTTAGTATATCCTTCTAAATGCAATTTCTTTTATATTGAATCGCAGTGCAATTTATTGACAATAATGCAAGAATATACAACTAGATATAAAAAAATTTCCGAAAACGGTTTTTATTTCAAAGAACAAGGTAATATATTGCTATTATTTTGAGATGTAGAATGAATAAATACCATCTTTCTTTTCCTATTGATGTAATAAACCCAAAAGTGTCATTTCTAATTGTTTTCTTTGTCATTGATTGTTATTAATCAATCTTTAATTAATAGTATGTTTTTTATACTTAGTAAAATTCTTTACGTATTCATTCAGCCTTTCAGTTGGATATTGCTTTTATTTATTATTTTCTTAATCACAAAAAATAAAAAAACAAAGTCAAAGCTACTAGTGGCAATTGTTTTATTGTCCGTGTTTTTTTCTAATGGATTTATTCAAAATGAAGTTGCACTGTCTTTACAAGAAAACAATAGTGGGCTAGAACCAGGCAAACGATATGAAGTAGGAATTCTGCTAGGAGGAATGGCAGGCTATGATAAAGATAATGTTGGTCATTTTAGTGGTGCTGCCGACAGGTTTATTCAAACTAATATTTTATATCGTCAGGGCATCATAAAGAAAATATTAATTACAAGTGGTTCTGCTAATCTAGTTTATAAACAACCCGGAGAGGCAGATTATATTGTAGAAGAATTAATTAAGTCTGGCGTGCCTGCAAAAGATATTTTAAAAGAAAATAAATCGAGAAATACGTATGAAAATGCAACCTTTTCAAAACATATTATTGATTCATTACACCTAAATGGGCCTTATGTATTGATAAGCTCGGCTTTTCATTTGCCAAGGGCAATGAAAGTCTTTAGAAAAGCAGGGTTACAAATTGTACCCTTTCCTTGTGCTTTTGTAGCTGTAAAGAAATTTTATTCTTGGGAGGAATACATTTTGCCTTCCATGGTTGTACTTTGCTATTGGGAGGGAACTTTTAAAGAATTGATAGGAATATTAGCTTACAAACTAACGGGGAAAGCGTAAGTTAGCTAAGAGTTATGAGATATAAATTATGAGTCCATTGACTAATTGATATCTTATTTCTAACTATCTAATACTCATAACTTCTTCACTTCTACCGTGTGCAGTTCTTTTAGTTTGTCTAATGCTTCTTTCAATTTGGCTTTTGGGATGCCTATCTCCAAAACGTTGAATAGCTGGCTTTCGTGTTTCAATACCGAGCAGTTAAAATGTTTCACAATCATCATTACCTCATTCATCATGGTGTAATCGAACTGCAATTGGTAGTTAATTTCTATGGGGTATTGTATGGCAGGCACCAATTGCAACGCCATTGCTGCTGTTGATTTATAGGCATTTATCAATCCTGGAACACCCAATAAAGTTCCGCCAAAATATCTTACTACCACAATCAATACATTGGTTAATTGTCTGCTATCTATGGCATTTAGTATTGGTTTACCTGCCGAGCCGCTTGGTTCTTTATCATCACTAACCCTAAAGTTGTTTCCATCAGTTCCAATTCGGTAGGCAAAACAATGATGCACCGCTTTGGGATGCTCCTTCTTCAAGCCCAATAAAATCTTTTTAAAATCTTCCGCATCCTTCAAGGGGTAAGCATACGCAATAAAACGGCTTCCCTTATCCTTATATTCTGCCACCGAAGGTTTATCTATTGAATAGAAATACACTTTTTTCTAGTTAATGCTGATTGAGTAATTGGCAAGAATAGTAAAAAAGAAGGATAGTGTTGTTTTATTCAATTGATTTAGTTGTTTTGAATGAAAGAAATAATTAACTATTGATGAAGGTGCAGCCAGTCTTCATACATAAAAGGAAGGGATAGTAACTTCTTCGGTTTGCCCTTTTTAAAATTTCTAATTGAATCAGTAAAATAAGAGGTCACTTATTCGTAATAAGCTTATTCTTATTGGCAATAAGTAACCTCTTATTCGGAATAAGCTTATTCTTATTGGCAATAAGTAACCTCTTATTTGGAATAAGCTTAAGCTTATTGGCAATAAGTGACCTCTTATTTGGAATAAGCTAAAGCTTATTGGCAATAAGAGACCTCTTATTTTGAGAAAAAAATCACTTATTAGGTATAGTTTCTTCTGAATTTGACTTCCATCCAATCAATAAAACTCCAATAACCACTAGGATGGTTCCTAATATCTGTTCAAGAAAAATCTTTTCTCCCAATATAAAATGCGCTTGAATGATAGTACTTACAGGGCCAATGCTGGTAATGATGGATACATTATTACTACCAACTTTTTTCATGGCATAAGAAATCATGAAGGAAGGAATAACGGTGGCAATAATGGCTAAGGCTGAACCGTAGCCTATTAGCATTGGCGTAAAAACAAAGTTAGTTAATGGTTTTGTGATAGCAAAATGTGTAAAGATTCCGAGGGTTGCAAACAACATGGCATAAGTGGTGTATCTGGCTGACCCCACTTTGTTTACTAATCGGCCTGTACCTACCAAATAAAAAGAATAGGTAATGCTGCATAAAAAAATCATCAGCGATCCGAAAAAGAAATTAGGGTTATTGGTATCCAATTTAAACTCACCAAAATAAGCAAGACCTATACCTATATAAGTTAGAAGTAAAGCAATAATCTGAGTTCGGTTTAGTTTTATTTTAAAAATGATGTTATTAAGTAGAACAGAAAATGTGGGATATAGAAAAAGTATTAGTCTTTCAAGCCCTGCGGTGATGTATTGCAAACCAATAAAATCGAATAGACTACTTATGTAGTAGCCGAATAAGCCCAGCAAACCGATATAAAACCATTGTTTTGGGGTAATATTTACCGAGCCTTCCTTGCGGGAAGAAACAAAAGCAATAATCAGATAAAAAGGGAGAGAAAACAACATGCGCAAACTGAGCAGCGTGATAGCGTCTGTATGGGTGGCATGAAAAGCAAGCTTTACAAAAATTGCTTTTGTAGAAAAAAGTATCGCCCCCAAAAGGGCGATACCAAAACCAGCTAATTTCATTTTCTCTTTCACAGTTATCAGTTAACAGTAAACAGTTATCAGTGAACAGTTATCAGTTTTTTATTTAATAATCACTGATTACTGTTCACTATATAACTGCTCACTGAATTAGACGCTTACATTAAAATCTCTAAGCGCATCGTTCAAACTTGTTTTCAAGTCAGTACTAGGTTTACGAGTACCAATTATTAAAGCACAGTTTACATGATATTCGCCAGCAGGAAACTTCTTGGCATAAGTGCCAGGAATAACCACGCTTCTTGCAGGAACACGGCCTTTATATTCAATAGGTTCAGCACCACTAACATCAATTATCTTAGTAGATTGAGTCAATACTACATTAGCACCCAAAACGGCTTCTTTTTCTACAATAACTCCTTCTACCACAATGCTTCTGCTACCCAAAAAACAACCGTCTTCTATAATAACAGGACTTGCTTGCAATGGTTCAAGCACACCACCAATGCCAACACCACCACTTAGGTGAACGTGTTTGCCAATCTGGGCACAACTTCCCACAGTAGCCCAAGTGTCTACCATTGTTCCTTCGCCTACATAAGCACCAATGTTTACATAGCTAGGCATCAATACAACGTTCTTTGCTAAGTATGCACCATAACGCGCCACAGCATGAGGAACTGCACGAACGCCGATGGAGGCATAATCTTTTTTCAACAACATTTTATCATAAAATTCAAATGGAGGCAATGTGTAAGTTTCCATTTGCTGTATACCGAAATACAACAGGATAGCCTGTTTCACCCACTCATTTACTACCCATCCATTCTCTGATGGCGATGCAGTACGGAGAATACCTTTATCTACTTGCTCAATTACTTCGCGGATTGTTTCTATATAATCTGCTTCTTTTGCCAAAGCCCTATCATTCCATATAGCTTCTATGCGATTCTTTAATTCCATATATAATCAATTTTTGCAAACATAAGAGAGAGAGATTGAGTTATGAAGTATGAATTTTGAAATATATGTTTGCAAAGGAGGTTGTAAGTACTAAGTTGTAGGGAATAAACTAAAAAGACAAAGTATTTTACTGAAAACTAGTCAACTTATTTTTGCTCCGTTTCAAAGTGAGATAGGGATGCATATAATTGGCGGATGTTTAATTTTAATTAAAATAATTTAAAAAGTAATGGAGGATTTTCAGGAAGATATAGAGAAATGTTTAGAGGTGCTAAATGCAGGTGGATTGATTTTGTACCCAACCGATACTGTTTGGGGGATAGGATGCGACGCCACAAATGAAGCTGCCGTTTCGAAAATATATCATTTAAAAAAGAGAGAAGATGCTAAGAAAATGATTGTATTAATGGCAACAGAAAGAGAGGTAATGCACCACGTTACACAATTGGATCTTTCTATTTTTGATTATTTAGAAACGGTTAACAAGCCTACAACAGTTATTTATGAAGGCGTAATTGGTTTGGCCGAAAACATAATGGGTGACGATAGCAGTGTGGCAATTAGAATTTGCGATGAAATTTTTTGCAAGCATTTAATTAGAAGATTTCAAAAACCTATTGTTAGCACTTCTGCAAATATCAGTGGACAACTTACTCCGTCATTTTTTGCAGACATAGAAAAAGAAATTATTAATGGCGTTGACTATGTGGTTGGGTATAGGCAAAGTGACAATTCTCCTAAAGAACCTTCTTCTGTAATTAAATGGTTAAAAAATGGCAATGTTGTTATTATCAGGGCTTGAAGGCTTTATTATTTGAGAAAATTATTTGTTAATCTAGCCATAAACATGAAAAATAATTATAACTGGGTTTAGAAATGCAACATCTTACAAACGTAAATCTCTATATTTGACCCGTATTATCTTGAAAGATTTTAAAATATGAAGAACTTCTTATTGTGTTTCATTTTGGTTTTATCGACTGCATTGGTTTTGTCTTCTTGTGCATCTCAGCGTTATAAGGGCTGTCCTTCTACAAATAAAAGATATTTTACAGGATAAATTATTCTCAGAAAATGGATTGGATTGAAATATGCGATTTAAGTATTCTTGAACAAATTAAGAGCAAGTCTTTTTTACAATATCAAGTAATATTTAAACATAGCACTCGGTGTAGCGTAAGTAGTGTTGCTAAAAACAGGTTAGAAAAATCAATTCAGCCTAGTGGAACAGACTTTTATTTTCTAGACTTAATTAAGTATAGAGACATTTCTATTGCTATTGCTGAATTGTTTGAAGTTCACCACGAATCCCCTCAGGTACTATTAATAAAAAATGGAGAATGTATTTATGATGAAAGTCACTATGGGATTAGCATGGACGAAATAACGGAACAATTATTTGTTAATTAAATTGATTTAATACGATTTTTTGATTCCAACATTTTTTTTCTTCACAAACATTATTCATTTATTTGTAATTATTTGCACCAAACTAACTTTTGTAAACATTCTCCCTATATTTTTCGTTGTAATTTATTTTTTAACAACTTTTTTATATACTTTGCAGCGCAATAATTATTCTCTTTAAATTACATGATGGATAAAACTGATTAATATTTTTATCTAATTTGGTAGGGGGGAAATTTTAAAAATATTTAAATATAAAAAAATTGAAAAAAATATCGTTTCTTTTGGCTATTCAATTTGCTACTTTTCTATTGATAAGTACATCTGTTAGTTCTCAGGGTTTTAGTCTTACTGCTGCTTTAGGTACATGTAGCTATGTGGGTGATTTAACTAATGGTAGTAGTCCTGTTTACAAACCAGCGTATAGTCTGGGGGCTGCCTACGACTTTACAAATAGATTTAGATTGAGATTAAATCTTTCAGGAATGAGTGTACAAGCAGATGATTTAGATTCTAAATTGGCTTACATGAGGCAAAGGAACTTAAGTTTTAAATCTGCGATTCAAGAAGCTTCTTTGTTGGGAGAGTTTGACATATTAGATAACTCTTTCAATAGCATAATACCATACGTATTTGTTGGGCCATCTGTATATCATTTTGATCCACATCCTTTAAGGACTATTAAGGGAATTGGAGATGTTTCATTGCACAGCATAGGAACTGAAGGACAAAATATACCAGGACTTAAAAATGGGGATACTAAATATAATTTGACTCAACTAAATATACAAATGGGGTTTGGTGTTAGGTACGAAATTTCAGAAAAGGTTTCACTTGGGGTTGAAGTAAATTACAGAAACCTTTTTACCGATTATTTGGATGATGTTTCAGGTAAATATATTGACAGAAACACTTGGGATTCCGCTATCTCAAAAGCAAGTAATAGTACACTCATTAAACAATTGGAAGCAGGGAAAGCTTATGGCTGGAATAGATTAGATCCAAAAACAGGAGTGCCAATTATTCAAGATCCAACTTTAGGCAACAATTCTTGGCCAAGAGGAAATCCTTCAAAGAATGACGTTTATTATACTTTTCAAGTTAGACTAAGCATCAAACTTAGCTCTATTGAGTCTGGTACTGGATTCTATTCTCCTCGAAATCCAAGTGGAAGAAGACAACTTAGATGTGCTAGGGCTGTTTATTAGTAAACATTAACTACAGAATATTTAAAACCGTCTTAACTTTTTTAAGGCGGTTTTTTTATTTTAATTAATCTTATTATATGATCACGATTACATTGTTTATTGTTGCAATAACCTGTATTATTTCCTTTTTCGCTTTTTCAAATGAAAAATTGATTGATGAATTTATCTTTTATCCACCTGCAATTACAAGAGATAATCAATGGTATAGATTTATTTCTTCAGGGTTTATTCATGCTGATATTCAACACTTGGCTTTCAATATGTTTACCCTATATTTTTTTGGAAACAATTGGGAAGCGGCCTACAATGACTATTTGGGTTTGGGTAAAATATGGTATATAGTCCTTTACTTAGGGGCATTAATTGTGAGCCAAATACCAAGTTATATTAAGAACAGAAATAATTATCATTATAGAAGTCTTGGTGCTTCTGGTGCTGTTTCGGCAATTGTTTTTTCCATGATTTTACTAATGCCCTGGAGTACTTTATATGTATTTGTTTTGCCAGTTCCCGCTATAATTTATGCAGTTATGTATTTGAGTTATACCATTTATATGAGTAGAAAAGGTGGAGACTCAATTAATCATGATGCCCATCTTTGGGGTGCTATATTTGGAATTATCTTCTCAGTAATTTTAAAACCTGAGGTGGTTCTAATTTTTTTGGAAGCAATTACACATCCTCATTTTGGTGGATTAGAATAACTTCTTATTAATTTCAATATTAATAAAGAAACCCCATGTAAAAACATGGGGCTAATTCAAACTAAACTAAACCTGCCAACACTAATTATAAAATACTAATTTCCTTAGGAGATACTTTAACTTCCTCTTTTTTAGGGAGGTGAAGTTTGAGTAGGCCATTTTCGTACTTGGCAGTAATTCCCTCAACATTAATTTTTTCGTCTAATCCAAAGCTGCGCTTAAAACTTTGTTGTGTAAATTCTTTTCTGATTGTTTTTCCTTCTTTCTTTTCGGCTTCCTCTTTTCTTTCATAGATGATAGTCAACAAGTCATTTTCAGCATTAATTTTGAAGTCTTCCTTGTTTAATCCAGCTGCATTTAGCTCTAATTGATAGGCATCATTTGCTTCAATAATGTTAACTGCAGGAAATACTTTTTGTGGATGACTATCGTTTCCCCATGTAGCTGGAAAACGGTTGAATACTTCATCAAATAAATCATTGATGATTCTTGGACTGCTGTGCTTTACTAGTGTCATAATCTTTAAATTTTATTGTTTATAAATAATTGTTTTATGATTTATTATTTCTCAAAACGTATTCCAAAGGCAAGAAAGTAATTTATATAAAGACATTATGGCAGCAATTGCGACCTTTAGAAGACGATTTGTCTTTTTCGATAGTCGAAAAAAGGCGAATTGACCTTTTTTACATTCAATAATATAGTATCCTTTTCTTTAATTTTGCATTTCAATTTAAATTAATTAATATGTATCCAGCAGAAATAGTGTTGCCAATGAAGGCAGAGTTAACAGAAAATGGTTTTGAGGATATGAATACCTCTGCATCCGTTTCAGAGACAATTGGTAAAGAAGGAACTACTTTGGTTGTTATTAATTCTGTGTGTGGTTGCGCTGCAGGAGCTTGTAGACCAGGTGTTTTGATGGCCATTAATAATGCTACAAAAAAACCAGATCATTTAGCAACGAGCTTTGCAGGCTTTGACGTAGATGCAGTTAAAAAAGTACGTGAGTTATTATTTCCTTATCCTCCTTCTTCTCCAGCAATTGCTTTGTTTAAAGACGGAGAATTGGTGAGTATGGTAGAGCGTCATCAAATAGAAGGTCGTCCTGCACAAGCAATTGCGCATCATTTGATTGCAGAATTTGATAAATACTGTAATTAATCTTAGTTCGCCAGTCAGTAATTAATATAACTGATTACATTTTTTACGACTGATAGCAAATATTTAAAAGCTTCACTTTCTTAGTGAGGCTTTTTTGATTTATAATAACAAATACATTTGCTGTCGTAAACACTTTATTGGTTAACATTGCAGCCTTTCTAAATAACCCAGTTTTAATTTTATAACTAACTTAATATGTACCCAAACTTATATTATGCTTTTAAAGACTGGTTTGGCGTTGACCTCACCTTCCTTAGATTAGTAAATACATTTGGTTTTTTTGTTGCAATTTGTTTTTTGGCTTCAGCCGGTATCGTTACATTAGAACTTAAACGTAAACAAGGAGATGGTTTTCTCTCCTATACCGAAGAAAAAATTTTAGTTGGTGCTCCAGCATCTTTAATTGATTTAATTCTAAATGGGGTTATCGGTTTTTTGTTTGGATATAAAATAATTGGTGCTTTTATGATGAGTAATGCACTTTCTGATCCACAATCTTTTATATTATCAACTAAAGGAAATTTGCCTGTAGGGGTATTGGTTGCAGCCGTTTTTGTAGGAATGAAATGGTGGGAAAAAAACAAAGAGAAACTAGCATTGCCCGAAGAAAGGGTAATTCGTATTTGGCCAAGTGACCGTGTAGGAGATTTAGTTATTTATGCGGCAATATTTGGTTTTGCTGGAGCAAAGGTTTTTCACAACTTGGAAAACTGGAATGATTTTGTGAAGAATCCTATTGAAGCATTAATTTCTTTTAGTGGGCTAACCTTTTACGGAGGTTTAATTTGTGCAGGTTTGGCTATTGCTTTTTATGCTAAAAAGTATAAAATAGTGGTCATTCATCTTGCAGACTCTTTTTCTCCAGCATTGATGTTAGGCTATGCAATTGGTAGAATTGGCTGTCAAATAAGTGGAGATGGCGATTGGGGCATTCTAAATAGTAGCTATATTTCTTCTTCTTTGGGTAAAGTAATTCCTGCTACAGAAACCGACTTTAGAATGCAAATGGGGCATAATATGGATTTTTATTTAAGCCAATACAAAACAATGGACCTTGTTCGCCATATTTCTTTTCCTTCATTTTGGCATTTGCCAGATTGGTTGTTTGCTTATAATTTCCCACACAATGTGATTAGTGAGGGAGTAAGAATTACAAATTGTGACGGCACTCAATATTGTAACCAATTGCCAATTCCAGTTTATCCTACTGCATTATATGAAACAGTGATTTGTACTATTTTGTTTTTTATTCTTTGGTCGCTTCGTAAGAAATTGAAAAAGGCTGGACAAATAACTGGTCTATACTTAATTTTTAACGGATTGGAAAGATTTACAATCGAAAAAATAAGGGTCAATACGCGCTATGAAAGTCTTCTATTTCAACCAACACAAGCAGAACTAATTTCTTCGGTAATGATAATTGTTGGAATTATTTTCTTTATTGTTGTATCGCGAAAGAAGGATATGGTTAGTACAACTTAGAATATTATAGAGGAATTTAGTTTCATCCCTCTTTACTTGTAAGCAATAACTTCTTTGGTTTACAGACTCGAGTTCTTTAAAAATAGCCATTAGTGGGGTAGCTCTCACTTTATAAAAAACTGCTCCATTTATAAGATGTTATATGATGCGTATAAGATCTTAAAAGGGCCGTGAAAGATGATTCAATTGTTAAAATTGGGAGCTTGGCTTTATAAAGAGCTGTTTTATATCAAATGGGTTTCAACTCTACCTAGGAGGGGGATAAGCGCACTAGGAAAAAAATAAAGGACACTAAAATTTAATGTATCTATAATTTTAATCTATTCTAATAATAACCCATATTCCTAGTATACTTGGTAAAAAACATTGGGCATTGTGGCAAAAATATCCTTAAGTAATAACCTATTTTCTCTTTAAATCAGTAGTATAAATCAAGTTATTATTAAGTTGTGATTATAATATTCTTACTTAAATTGTTGAGATACTTTACCTAGTTTGCTAATGAGTTCGCTTGTAAATTCTTCAGAACCCTCTCTGTTTAAGTGAAACACATCCGCAAACTTTTCAAAATGATCATTATAATTAGGATTGTTACTGTAATCTAAAAAAGTAACGGACGGAAATTCTTTAGTGATAGACAAAAGTTTGTCTTTTCTTTCATTGGGGATTTCAGGTGCTAATGTAGGAGAAATAACTACAAAAGTTGGGATATGTGCGTCTACACATTTTTGAAGAAACTGTTTGTATAAAGCATAAGCAGTACTATCTAGTTTTGGATGTTTCTTTTCGCTGTCTATTTTAGCCTGTTCTAAAATCTTTTTGGTAAATGTTATTCCTGCATCATCCATTTTTTTGTTTAATGGATCATACCCATTTTCATCAGAAGGAATCTTATTTTCAAAAATCTTGTTGTTGGCAGCTATAAAAAGCGTTGAATTATAGGGATAGATTGCACTAAATAGTTTGTATTTTTCGAATGGGTTATCAATTTGAATGTATTTAATAAGTTCTGAATGTTTGCGACAATAAGGTAATAAAATTGACAACTTTTCATAACGGCTACTATTCTCTACAAACTCCCATGTATTAATATCTAGTATGACCATTGAAGGCTTTCTTCTCTCAAAAATTACATCCTCTAAAGCAGCATAATAAGGAATTTGCTGACCATCTCTGCCTACATTGTAACATGATTTTCCAAATGCTTTTGATATAATACTTGGCGAATAATGGCGCACTGCCCTCGAACTTCCAAATATGATAATATCCTGATTGGCACTATCTACGGCATAAGTAGTTTGTGCAAATTGACCTTTATGCTGGCTGAAATATAATGTACGAAGGCAAAAGCCAATTAACTGATCTGCAGCAATGATGACCAAAATAAAAAAGAACAAGCGTTTAAGGAAAAGTGCCATAGAGATGGATAAGGTTAAAATTGAAAATAAATGAACTGACCGCCATTAAATACGCCAAAAATTAATATCAATGCAAGCATTGATATCAGCGAACCCCATCTGATATAAATGTTTGGATGCTGAAAGAAGTTGTATTTGGAAGGCAGATATTCCTTCTTATATTCTATTATGAATAATAATGAAATAGCTAATAAGCAATGCCCAAAGTTGCTGATGCTATCACCCAAAAATGGATGCTGACCAATTGTTTTTAAGTTTTTAATAATGGTAAAGGCATTGTCCATGGAGGTAGCCCTAAAAAATATCCAAGCAAAAGTTACAAGTACTATTATAAAAAGTTGTCTGGCTAGGTCTGTAATCTTTTTGTTTATGTGTAATTTTAGGTGCAAATCTTTGGTAAAAGGAGTGATAATAACACCAATAATGGTAAATACTGCATGTAGTGCTCCCCAAATGATGAATGTATAGTTTGCTCCATGCCAAATGCCACTTATTAGAAATACAATAAAAAGATTTCTGTACAGCGTTAATTGAGGCACACGATTGCCCCCTAGTGGGATATATAAATAATCTCGAAACCAAGTAGATAGAGAAATATGCCACCTACTCCAAAATTCGTTGATTGATTTTGCAAAATAAGGACGCCTGAAATTGGTCATCAAATCGAAGCCCATCGTTTTTGCACTACCAATAGCTATATCCGAATAGCCAGAGAAATCGCAATAAATCTGAACGGAAAAGAACAAGCATGCAATAGCTATTGAACTTCCATTGTGTATCTCTGCATGATCGAAAATAGAACTGACATAGATAGAGAGGCGATCGGCAACGACTAGTTTTTTAAAGAAACCCCAAAGCATTTGCTTTAATCCATCCACCATATTGCCATAATCAAATTCATGTTTTTCATGCATTTGGTGTAGAATGTTTTGAGGTCGCTCTATTGGCCCAGCAACTAACTGAGGATAAAACATGACATATAAACTATAGATTCCGAAATGTTTCTCCGATTTTTGATTGCCTCTATAAACCTCTATAGTGTAGCTCATTGCCTGAAACGTATGGAATGACAACCCGATAGGCAATAAAATAGTTAGATAAGGGAGCGGATTATGGGCATTGAAATTATTGAAGAGAATAGAGAGATTTGTGTTTAAGAAGTTGTAATATTTAAAGAAAACCAAGACGCCAACATTGGCAGCTAAACTACAGAAGAGTAACTGTTTTCGTTTTTTTGGGTCGAGAGTTTTTTCAAGATATATGCCTGCATAGTAATCTATTACAATTGTGAAGCCTAATATCAGGATGTAAACTGGCACAAAAGCCATGTAGAAATAACAACTTGCTGCAAGTAGAAGTATCCAGCGGTATTTGTGGTCGAGGATAAAATATAGCGCAGTGACAATGATATAGAAGATTGCAAAGACTACAGAATTAAAAATCATATTATCTCAATTAATTTAAGGGTGTTTGCAATTTATTTTCTGTTTTTAATTGTATCCAATACCTCTATAAATGGGGGCTTGGGATATTAAAAGCAGCAGTTAGTACTATTTGTCAGTGCGTTTACTAAATATAAAGTGTCAAATATAAGGTACGAAAGTTATACTTTTTCTTCAAGCTAATACCTAATTTTTAAAGCCAAGGTACTTACTATCCCTGCTATTACTGATGTTCCACCAAATGGCTCTAATCAATTGCCTGATAAAACTAAACTCTTTGTTCTTTAAATAGGAGAATATGTTTCTAGGCGCAACCACCGTCATGAAATAAAAATAAAATACCAACTTCTGAAATGTTGTGGCATTTCTTCGGATGTAAAGAATCCTATTTCTGTTCATAAAGTATTCTTTAAGGGCACTCTTTTTCCCTACAGATATTGATTCTTTATGAAAAATAAGCGCTTGCATATTTACCCATACCTCATAACCTGCATGTTTAATCTTATCGGCCCAGTCCATTTCTTCATAATATAAAAAGAAGTTTTCTGCCATCAAACCTGCCTTGTCTGTAGCTTCTTTTTTTACCATCATGGCAGCACCATGAGCAAAACCTGTTTCGCCGGTTACGTTGTCATATTGTGCTTTATCCGTTTCAAATTGACCAATACAACTATTTCTAGCAGTAAAATAATCCATTGGGGTATAGCCTGCATATTGCAACATATTGGGCTTATCGAAGTAGCATATTTTAGGAGAAACCATACCTACTTTTGGGTATTTGTCAAGCGTTTCTACTAATGTTTCAATTAGATTATACGTAAATTCTGTATCATTATTTACCAAAAATAAATACTCGCCTGTAGCAGCATTAATGCCAAGATTATTGCCACCTGCAAAACCAAGGTTTACTTCGCTTCTAATAAATTTTACATGAGGATATTGGGTTATCCAAGCTGGTACCGGATTATTTATGCTGGCATTGTCTACCACTATTATCTCCACGTTTGTGTACGTATTTTTAATAGCAATAGATGCTAGCAGCTCGTCGGTTACGTGGCTGTGATTAAAATTTACCGTTATGATGGATACCTTTTTCACTATATCTATTTTTTAATCTTCCTCTTCTTCTTCTGGCGGGCGATTGCGTACAGCTATTGCTGCTTGCTCGTCCAGATAATCTAATATTTTACTATCTATTTTACTGTCAAATTTTCTGGCAAAAAGTTTCCCACTTTTTAAAAGCTTATCTGCATCATCTATTGTCAATGTTTTAGGACTCGCTTTCCCTTCAGACCAGTCTATATAGCGGAGATTGTTGTTTACCATATCCGATTTATAATCTGAATTATAAATCATTGTCTGAAAGAAAAATTCGTCACTACCCCATGTGTGTTTAAAGTATTGTTGAATTTCTGGGTAATCGAGTAAATAATCAACCAAGTTATTTGCATGAAGCGTAGACATGGTAAACCATTGCGAACGACCAACGCCAACCATTCCTTTTGGTAACTTTCTTGCAGGCATCAAAGTGGAAATGATATTGGCTAAAAAAGTACTGCCAATAAATGGCGTATCGGTTAGAAAATATTTCTTTATTCTTGGGATTGCTTCTGTCCATTCGTTGTCAATAGACTGAAACTCAGTAAATACTTTACCTGGGTTGTCTTTAAGAAATTTATGAATAGTATAGGTATCCTTTAATGGATAATCCTGACCGCTCAATAAATTAATGTAGTCGTATCGTTTGTTTTGTAAAAGGCAGTCAATGCCATTCAATGTTGCTTCTACAATACTGTAACCTCCCCAATAAACATTAACCCTTGGGCGGACAAAGTAGACTTGCCCTAAATTTTCTAAATGCAAAAAGGGATTGATATCTGTTTTTAAATCAACATGAATAAAGAAGTCTGCATTTTTATGTTGCAGCCGCTTTATCAATCTATGTAGATGTTCAGGGTTACCGTGCGTTAAAATTAGGTGTGCAATTCTCATTAAATCAAATCTAAAGAATGTTTATCAGGTAGTAAGTTTACTTAAAACATTTTTTTCACTTTCGCCAAAATGTTTTTAAACTTTTTGATATATCTTGACGATTCACCAATGGGTTTAAACCCTTTCCACTCTGTTTGATTCAAGTAGAAGTAAAATGTCTTCTTAAAATCTTGGTTATAATTGTATGATTGATAGATAGGTTTACGTTCTACAAAGTGAATCAGATTTGGTTTTTCTATTGTGTCAATTGTAGAAAAGTGATTCCAAAGTGGGCTAAGTTCAAACCATTTATTGGCCAATACTACGTTGAGACCATATTGGTCAGGGTAGTTTAAGTATTTTTTGTTTGAGTCAATACATTGAAGAATCTTCGTTGTTAAGTCATTTTCTCGCCAACTTTTTAACTGCATCAAAATAAGCCCCGTATTAAAGTATCTTGTTTTGCCAGACAGTCCTAATTCTTCATAATTTAATATTCCTCCCCATGAATTATCGAATGTAATAATACGAGGGTCTAATACTGCGGCAATTAACTTGTCTCCCAGGTCTTGTTCAAATATGGTAGTTATATCGCTTTGTACAATCATATCAACATCCAAATACAATACTTTATCTACCTCCTTTGGTATAAAATAAGGAATGAATAAGCGCATGTAGATGTTTAGGGGATATGAACTTCTATCTAAAGGTAGCTGCATTCCTGCTGGTATCACCTCCTCCATCTTTTGCCATTTCAGCGTAGTTATTTGGCTATCTATGGAGTTTTGTAGTTTCTGCTTATTGGCAAGTGTAAGGTTATCTTCAATTACATAAACATCTAATGGCTGCCCAGTGCGTAAGTTTGCCTCAATAGATTTAATAAGTGCTGCTAGCAATATCAAATAGTGATTATCGCAGGCTACAACAACTGTTAGGGGTTTGGGGGTTGCCATAATTTATTTATGAGTTTATTATTTTGAATTATGTATTTAATAAATAACCGTTTGAATTGCCTTGTAAATCTCAGCCACACTGTTTTCCCAAGTGTGAGAGGCTGCGAAGGCTTTTCTTTTTTCTCTCAAAGTATCACTATTCTCTGTTAGTGCCTTTTCTATCAATAGAATATAATCTTCTTTCGTTTCTGCCAAGTACGTATGGTCGCCAAATATACTCATTGCATCTGTTTTTGTTGCCACAACAGGTTTTCCTACAGCTAGATACTCATCTATCTTGCGTGGATAATTGCCAATGGTTACCTGACTAACTATTTGCGGATTTATACAAACGTCAAAGGCATTTATGTATGCGGGCAATTCTTTTGGATCTTTACTTCCTAAGAAATAAACATTATTTATTTGGTGCAATACGCTTCGTTTAAACTCGTTGTCTTCGGGGCCTACCAGCACCACACTCCATTCTGGATTAGCAGCAGCAATATGACCAATAATTTCCATATCCAATCGGATGCTTTGTAGTGCGCCAACATATCCTATGATGGGTTTATGAATATGTTCCAAATCGGCCGGTAATTTGGTTTCGGATGCTCTCATAAATACATCCAATTCGCAGCCTTGCCCCACATAAAAAGAATTGCGATTGTAACGACCACAATAATCCGCCAGATAAGTAGAATTTGCAACACACAAATCGCTTTTCATTATTAGTTTATATTCCAGTTTCTCCCCATGCTTCTTCCAGTAATCAACCGCTAACATATAATCTCTAGAGTAATAAATGCTTGCCTTTGGCTTTAGATATTCTTTCATGTAAAAACACCTAAACATATCATTATCGTTGAATAAGATGATGTCTGTAAAGCCTAGTTTTCTGATTGCTTTCTTTATTGATAATGCAAAGCTTCTATTGTTTAATCTGTTTAGAGTTTCGAACATCAGTTGCGAACTCATCCAGTTGATAGATTCTATCAAAACATCTGGATAAAGATTCCAAAGATTACTTTTTATTTCTACCAATCCATTCTCATTTCCATCAATTACCCTTAAACGCTTTTGAACTTTTGGATCTTTTCTATTTCTTAATTTACTTATTCTGTCCAATGGGGAGTTTACGTATAAAACCCTATTGTGTTTACTCATTTCTAGGGCAATATTCTTACAGTTACTGCCTATTTCTGTATCCCAAGGCTGCTGCCCTACTATTACTATGTCTTTATTAAATAATATTTTGCTCATGTACTAGTTGATTTTGTTGGTCATCAATTCTTTTTGTCAAAATTATTAATGCCGCTGCTATATAAAAATGCACATTCGATGGAAACTGTACGATTGCTTCTTGTGGAAAATTACCAATATTAAAAATAAAAATTACAAATGTTGCACCCAAACAAATCGCCTTCAATTCGGGATCACGAATGTTGTAATAATTATTTACACCAGTTTTTAAAATGGTAAAGATCATTATTACAAAAATAGTCAACCCAATAAATCCTGTTTCCACAGTTGTTCTTACATAACCACTATCAGGAGGGAAGTCTGCAAGATAAGTGCCGGGAGAATATTTTTTACCCCATTCGCCCGTAGAGCCTAACCCTCCACCCATTGGGTGAGTCCATATATATGGTTTGATACGAGATTGGTTGTACTTACGTACTTTATAGGAGGCATCTTCGTTGGGACGGAATGCCGATTGAAAACGAAGAATATTTTGGTTGGAAGTGGGAACAAAAATTAATCCTACAATAAAAAGGGCTGCTATGATGCTAAATATTAAAATCTTCCTGCTAAACTTAATGATGGCATATAATACCAAAGCAACAGGTACCAATGGAAACGCACCTCTTGTACCAGAGAATAACATATTGAAAAGACAAGAAAAGATTAATAGAATAAGCCAAAATTTTCTTTTAGGAGTTACGGGGCCAGTTAGTCGTCCAATGCTAAAAACAGCAGCAGCAACCATATTATAGGCAAAAGTTACTGGGTCTGAATAAATAGAAAACTTTCGCCAATGTCCAGCAATGAACAACAATTGCATAATTAAGGCACTTGAGTGTAAATAGCTCTCTTCAAATGAGAAGAAACCAAAAAACTCTTGCTTAAATGCATACCAAGCCGCTACAAAACAAAAAAACATCCAAAGAGCAATGATGGTTCTCATAAATTCCTTTGTGCGGATATTAAATATGAACATATAATAACTCAGCGCAACTACACCACATGTACGGATAGTATAAACCCATGCAAGCCTTGATGCTGCTATTGGGTTTATTAATTCCATCATATTGTAAAGAATCCATGCTAGGATTGCCTTACTCATTGGCCCACTCACCAAATCCCAACGTTTCTTTTTCTTTTGTTGAACATAAAAATTTATTACTAGCATTAGTAACATGCCATCCATTACAGTTCCTAATGGAAAATTTACACCAATAAGTAGCAAAAACATGATTGAGTTTGCCAATGTGATGTAACTAAATATTGCTATATGCGGGTTGGAGGCAATGACATACAAGCCTACAGGAGCTACTAGTGCACCTATAATAGTTATGCCAAATGGAAAACCCTTTAATACTATTAAATAGGCAAATAAACTAGAGAGCAACGTAAACACACAAAACCCAAACAGATTGAACATTTTCTCGAATACAACCCATTGCTTCAGCTTGGCAACTATAAATTGCCTTTTAGAAAATGGTTCCGCATTAATGGGTATCTCTATATTTATCATTAATTAAGGCGATGACGGCATTACCATTTTAAGAAATAATACAATTAGTATAAAAGCAGCAAACCCAATTGCTACTTTTCGAGTAACTATGTTCGTTTTTTGCTGTTGTGCCTCCTTCTTTTTGGCTTTATAAACCAATGTAGGGTTAGTACGCATTGCTAAAATAAATTCATTTTTTTGTTTGAGAGTATCAGAATTAACCTTTTTGTAATAGAAATACTATACTCCCTTTGCTTTAAACTTTGTTCTTAAACTAAGTAAAGGCTTCTCTACCAGATAAAAAGAAAGATTAGCAACAACAAATATCAAGATTATATTGAGAGGAAATGATTTTAAATTTCCAACTTTCTCTGAAAAAAATATTTGCTGCCACAAATAGATACTATAGGATAGTTTTCCTATGTATTCTAGAAAAGAACAGTTCAATAATTTAAACCATAAATTATTTTCGAAGTTGATAGAAATTAGTATCGTAAAGGCAATAGAGATATCAGTTATCATTCCGAAAGAGCCAAAAAATGCCGAAACAATATGTTCGGTATTATAGAAGCCTGCCAATGCCAATAGTTTTTTGCTAGCAATAGCTAATAGCAAAACAATAAACGGAAGTAGCATTAAATACTTGCTTTTTTGATAAGCGTTGTTTATAAAAGCAATAATTCTATCGTTATACAAGCCAAAAATACAGCCCCACATGAGGGCATCTGCTCTTGAAAAGAGGTGCATGTGTGTGGTTTCTGTAAATAGTCTTACAGCAGTAGATGCAACAATGACCAATATGGCAAAAGCCATTTTGTTTTTCTTTAAAAACTTAAAAATTAGTGGCCACAGTAGGTAAAAATGTTCTTCTACAGATAATGACCAAAGATGACCTGTTTCCCAATCGGAACCTTTTTCCAAAGGGAAGTCTTTAGAGTAAGTAAGAGAGCGTATCCATGAGTCAGTGCTAAAACTAAATATACCGAAAATCTGAAACAAGAAATAAACAAAAAGTAAAAAATAATAAACAGGGAATATCCTGATGGTTCTGCGTATATAAAACAGTTTTAGGGAAACAAACCCATTCGCTTTTTCTTCTTTTATAAGTAATAAAGTAATGAGATAACCAGATATTACAAAGAATATGTTTACCCCAATTTGCCCGCCAGGTATTTCGGCTGTCTGAATAGTTTGTGCTAAACTAGCAGATATAGAAGGTGATATATGAGAAAATAAATGTTGAAGAAAAGTGATAACAGATAAATATCCGTGTGCATGAAGAACTAAAAAGATACTCAAGGCTCGCAATCCATTAAGACTTGGGATTTGTTTTTTCATCTACTAAAAATTTGCAGCCAAGATAACTTCTTTTATAATATGAATTGTATTTGAACTTTTATTTCCATTAAAATAGTAGTAGTTGAATAAATGTAAGGTAGGCATTGTTTCCTTTTTTAATATTGAACTGTAGATACAATATTTTATTTCGCAAGTCTGTAAAACACCGAACTTGCACCCAACTAATTAAATATTTAAATATGAAAGAACAAAATTTCAAGAATCACACAAGGTTAGTTTTAGGTTGGCACGGGCTTACTTTTTTTGCCATTTTAGCTTTGCTTATTGGCTCATTTATCAACTTGGCACATTCGGTCAAAGAGAATCTTTATTCTGCCTCGCTTATTTGTTTGGTAGCTTTTATTCTTGTGTTGTTATTTATTTATATTAGAATCTTTGCTCTTAAAGCGCAGGACAGAGCCATCCGTGCAGAGGAGAGTTTGCGGTATTTTATACTTAAAGGCAAACCTTTGAGTAATAAATTGACCATTCAACAAATTATTGCCTTACGGTTTGCATCAGATGATGAAGTAGTTGCCCTTGCCACTAAGGCATTGCAAGAAAACTTGAGTAATAAGCAAATAAAACAAGCCATCAAAAATTGGCGAGCAGACAATCATCGTGTTTAATGAAATATTACGGTCAATAATCTTTTTAAGGTTGTTGACCGTTTGTATTTTATTTACAATAACAAACAGGTCAGGAGTCATGCTCGAATACCCTTATTTTTCCAGCAGTACTTTTTGGTTGTGCATTCATGGGCTAGATGGGGGTAATACTCGTCAAGCCCCAATAATTTCAAACTTAATGTTGCCTGCTGTTTTTCACTCTACCATTGTCCTGCAAATAATGTCTTTTTAGTTATTACTTTATAACCCCAAAAACCTTTTTGTACTTCAATATAAACTTGGCTAAACTTTTCTATTTCTGTCCCACAACTAAATACAAGTTCTTTTTCGTTACCTTGATAAGTAATTTTAGCATATGGATTTCCACAACCATTTCTCCCTTTTGCTAAATGTCCAATAGAATTTATTCTAACTGTTTCAATGGTTTTTGACTTGTCACAATATGTTTGATTTGTCCACATAAACAAAAACACCAACATTCCTCCAAAAGAAATAATATTAAAGAAGATATGCCAAAAGATTGCTGTTTCTCCCGGCGTGTAAGGATTGAAACAGAAAATATTGAAAGTTCTTTTGAAAAATGGTGATATAATCAAACCAGTCAAAATCCAAATGCTTAAAGGAATATAGACAGAAATGAAAGTCTCCCTATATATGTTTATTTCCCATACTGTAAAAAAAAGTCCTACTAAAAATAAGCTACCAATCGCATTACTTTTTAAGTTGTAATAAGGATATTTACTTTTATAAATATCATACAACGGTTGTCTATACTCAATGTCAGGATTCCGATATTTTTTCTTCTTCTTTTTCAAAGTTTTGTGATTTCAAATAAAAATTACCGCCAAAGTTTGTGTTGTCGCATGTTTGTTTTGAAAGATAATTTCTGAATTATCTCTTAAAATATATATCAACGGCATTCATTAGCGAATGTAATGGTTTATTTGGGTCAGTTAACTATGGATTGTTGGCATTCCCCAGTATCGGCGAGTAATCCTCCCCATCCTTTTATCAAAACAATCCTGATTCAGACCAACTCTCTACCCTTTCTCGCTCTAAAAAGCCCCTTTCCCTCTCAAACTATACACGTATTTAGGTAAACACTACGGTTTGAAGCACAAACACTACGGTTTGGAGTTCAAACACTACGGTTTGGAGAGCAAACACTACTGTTTGGAGTTCAAAGACTACTGTTTGGAGTCCAAAGACTACTGTTTGGAGTCTAAAGGCATGTCTTTGGGTGGCAAACACTACTGTTTCACCTCCAAACCGTAGTGTTTGCGTAAAAGAGCGTATTCTTTGCCTCCTAAACCGTAGTGTTTCGACCAAAATCCGTATTGAGTATTTCCCAATCCGCGCTTTTTTGAAGAAATTTAGTATTCTATAGGAATATTAAAGGTTAATAATGGAAGCTCGAAGATTAGTCATTATAAAAAGCTTTTAATTCATTCGCCAATCTAGTGGGCATCGTCGTCTTGGTCATGGTAGCAGCATCCATAAAGTATAAAGTTACTTGTGCAGCGGCTAGTAGTTTGCCCAGTTCATTATAAACTTCCTGGTGAAATGTGATTCTATAATTGGTAGGCATTTCTTTTAACAAAGTCTTTATGGTAAGCAAATCATCATAAACTGCTGGACGCAAAAACTTGCAATTCAGTTCTACCACAGGCATAATAACACCATCGGCTTCCATTTCTTTATAACTATAACCCAATGCACGCATGGCTTCTACACGCCCCACCTCGAAATATTGGGCAAAGTTGCCATGATAAACAACACTCATTTTGTCGGTTTCTGCATATCTCACTCTTACCAAAGTCTCTGCCGTGTACATTTCTATTACTGTTTTTGTGTTAGTAAAGATATTGTGAAGGTTTGTTTATGAACAAATTAAAAAAACGATGTTTGTACTCCTCAATGCAAATTACTTTTAGTTGTTTTAAAATTAGGTTTAATGATTTGAAGGAAAGGAATGAGCATACAATGGCTAATGACTTCTTTTAAAAACGCTAAGGTCTCCCCGTCATTGCGAGGAACGAAGCAACCTTTTTCAGGAAAAGTACGCTTAAAGTGATTTAAAAGGGTTGCTTCGTTCCTCGCAATGACGCGAAGATTTAGGAGAAGAAATAAGCGAGGTGTTAATGTAATTCTTAGTTTTCGAATTGCTTTTATTAAAAACAATATTGAATGTTAATACTGACAGCATTGAACAATATTTCATTTCATATTTCGTTCTCTTATTAATCTAAGCCTGTAAGATTAAGTCTTTCATTGGCAAAATATTTATTACACAAGGTTTAATTAAAAATATGTATCCCCGAATAATAGCAAGTTTTATTTTAATTGTTTCACTGTTTTGCACACCCTCTTTTGCGCAATACACGCAGATAACCAATGATATTGATGGAGAATACAAGCTAGCTAAAGAATATTTTTCGAAAGAAGAATACAGCTTGGCCTACCCAATCTTCAAGACTATTAATAGTAATGGGATTGATAAAAGTAATTATCCATCCACGGTTGCAACAGAGAGTAAGTACTATTTTCTTTCTTGTGGATTAAAGCTAAACGACTCTTCCGTAAAGAATAAAGCGGCAGCATTTATAGAGCTGCAACAGGATGTTCCTTTGGTGCAAAGACTTTCGTACGAATTGGGAGAATATTACTTCCGAAATAAAAATTATACGGATGCCATTACCTATTATGGTAAGGCTGGCATTACCAACTTGAGTAACGCAGACATTGGCGAAATGAAGTTTCATAAGGCATACAGTTACTTTTCTTTGAAACAATTTCAGGAAGCCAAGCCTTTATTTGATGCTATCAGGCAGATTCCTACCGACTCTAACTATATAGATGCAAACTATTACTATGGGTTCATTGCCTTTGGCGAAAAGAATTTCAAAGGTGCATTAGCTGCCTTTAAAATAGCCGAAACAAGCCCTGCTTATACTACAGTTGTTCCTTTTTATATAGCTGAGATTTATTATTTCATGAACGAAAGAGAACAGTCGTTAAAGTATACGGAGGATATATTGAAGAAAGACAATCAGTTTTACGACTTGCAATTGAGGCAATTGGCTGGTAAACTATATTTTGACAAGAGGGAGTTTAAATCGGCATTACCTTACTTGGAGCAGTACATTACAAGGTCGGAAAAGGTAAATAGAGAAGATTTATACGAGTTGAGTTACTGCTATTACGAAGCAGGGAACTGGGATAAGAGTATTGAAGGCTTTAAACAATTGGGTGGTAAGGAAGATTCTTTGGCACAAAACAGTATGTATTTATTGGCTGATGCTTACCTTAAAACAGGCCAAAAAGAAAATGCGCGTAATGCCTTCCTGTTCTGTTCTAGCAATAATAGTAATGCTATTCAGAAAGAAATATCCTCTTTTAGTTATGCTAAGCTTTCGTACGAATTAGGCTACATGGATGTGGCTTTAACCGAACTAAAGCAGTTTATAGTAGACTATCCAAACAGTAAAAATAACCAGGAGGCAAAGGAATTGCTTGTGGGAGTATTGGCAAATACAAGTAACTACAAGGATGCATTATCCATATTTGAAAGCCTTAAAGCTCAGAGCGATATGGTGAAGAAAATATATCCTAAAATATTGTATGGCCGAGCAGTAGAACTAATTAATGATCAACAACTAGAGGAAGCTAATAAACTATTAACCCGATTGATAAAGGCGCCCCATAATAGTAAGTTACTTTCCTTCACTTATTTCTGGAAGGGGGAAATTGCCTACAGGTCTGGTGTATTGGATGATGGAGTAGGTTTTTTTTCTAATTATTTAGTAAACCCATTAACCAACGGAGAAATTAATGCTACCAATGCGCATTATAGTCTAGGTTATTGCTACCTGAAAAAGGAAGATTACCGCTCGGCTCAAAAACAATTTGCAGAAGTAGCAAATGTATTAAAGTATGATGCTACCCCTTTGCAACAAGATGCTTACATACGCAACGCCGATTGCTACTACATGCTAAAGCAATACAAACCAGCAGTGAAAATTTATGACGATATCATTGTTCATCAGCTAAAAACGGCCGATTATGCATTGTATCAAAAGGCGGTTATTGCTGGGGCTGTAAACAAAAACAAGGACAAGCTAGCGTTAATGCAGAGCTTGTTGTTACAATATCCTAGTTCTACCTTAGCCGCAGATGCTAACTTGGAAATAGCAAATAGTTTCTTGGCCGAGGAGAAATACAATGATGCCATTACGCCTTTACAACAAATATTGGCCAATAAGCAAGCTTCATCACTATGGCCAAAAGCGTTGCTGAAAACAGGGGTTTCGTATTTTAATACAGAGAAAAGCGACGAGGCACTAACCAACTTTACAAAGTTGGTTAAAAACTATCCTAACACACAAGAGAGTGATGAGGCCATAGAATATATCCGCACCATATTTATTAATAACCAAAAGCCGAATGAGTTTATCAGCTTTATGCAAGAAAATGGTAAGATGGTAAGTGTTTCAGAAGCTGATTCATTAACTTATCGTGCGGCGTCTATAAAGTATGAGGCAAAAGAATTTGATAATGCGAAGGCTGGTTTTGCTAGTTATATAAAGCAATATCCTAATGGTAAGTATGCTATTGAGGCTAACTATTTCTCTGCCGAACTATACATTACTGCAAAAGATGTAAATGCCGCATTGCCTTATTATAATGCAGTTGCTGCAAAGGCGCCGAACAAATATGCCGAAAGAAGTGCCTTGCAAAGTGCTAGGATTTATTTCTTTAACCTGAAAGATTATACAAATGCAGAGAAGTATTTTATTCAACTGAAAGGATTAACCAATCTGCAAGAGAACAAGCTAGAAGCAATGCGTGGGTTGTTGCGTTGCCAATATCATTTACAACAATTTAAGGATGCAACAGACAATGCCAAAGATTTGCTAGCACAAACCGGCACACAGACCGACGATAAGATGATGGCCAATATGGTTGTTGCAAAAAGCTATCAGGCAGATAATAAACTAGATGAAGCCACCACTGCTTTCAAGGCTGTTATAGCATTGGGTAAAAGTGAATATGGTGCAGAGTCTCAGTATAGGCTTGCAGAAATATTGTTTTTGCAAGAGAAGTACGACCTAGTAGAGAAAGCGGCGTTTCAAGTCATAAAAGACAATGGGTCTTATGATTATTGGGTTACTAAAAGTTATATTTTACTGGGTGATTTATATTTTAAACAAAAAGACTTGTTCAATGCAGAAGCTACCTTTAAAAGTGTTTCGGAGAATAGCGCCATTGCCGATTTGAAAAAAGAAGCAGTAGATAAATTAGCCAAAGTAATTGAAGAGAAAAACAAAACTAATAAAGTAGAAACCCCACAATAAAGAATACATACAATGATGCACTATTTAAAAAATATACTGTTGTTTACATTGCTACTGACGCTGTCGGTAACAGCATTGAATGCACAACATTCTCATAAGAAAAAGAAAAAAGCAACTACCTCTAAGCCTGCCAAAAAGCAAACGGCTTCTTCAAAAAAGGGTAAACGAGGGTCGGGTGCTGCAACAAGACAAGGAACGCCTGCGGTACCATTGGCAGAATCGAAAGTAGCCCCAATAGATCTTTCTCCGAAAAAGAAAGAGACTATTAATGTTACTGAAATGACGATAATAAAAGATACCACTTCCATTGACGATACCCTGAGTACAGCAAAAGAGGTTATCATCACATCCTCTTTTAAGCCTTCTTTGAGGAATGCTTCTAAGATAAATTTCACTGCGGCAACGCCTTTGTTAGATACTACTAAGTTGCAGCTTACCTATAATATCCCTTCGCAAAACCTATTCTTCTCCTATCAGCCCGTGCCTATAAAGCCATTGGCTTTGGCAGCTGATTCTGCTTTTACTTGGGAACAAAACCAGTATGTTAAAGCAGGTTATGGCAACAATTCTTCGCCTTATCTAGAAGCGGGAGCCTCCTTTGGTGATGGAAAGAAAACAATGATTACAGCACATGCCAAGTATCAGTCTGCTAAGGGTAGTTTGCCTTTGCAAGATTACAAAAGGATGGGTATTGACTTGTTGGGCATATTTACCACAAAAAAGAACCAAGAAATTACCTCAAAAGTTTATTGGAATAACAATAGTGTATATAGGTATGGCTTCAAGCCAGATTCATTAAAAGTAAATGGCGACACTTTACGCAATAAGTTTAACGCACTTGGTTTTTCTGTTGGATTCGCCAATAAAATGCCCACAGCTTATGGTATAACTTATCATCCGCAGTTAGATTTTAATGCTTATTTCAATACAAGTGCCACTAAAGAGACTAACATCGTACTTAAAGCTCCTGTTAGTAAGGCTTTTAGTAGATTATTTATTTTAGATCTAATTCCTACGGCAGATATTACGCACTACTCCAATAAACAATTTAAGGATACTGTTTCTATCGATAACAATATTTATAGTTTCAATGCATCCATTCGTTTTACTACGCCAAACTTTAAGGCTACCATAGGATTAGTTCCTGCTTGGGATAATGGAAAGTTTGTTCTCTTACCAAACTTCACTGCCGAAAAAAATATTGCTTATAAGAAGCTTCTAGTTAGTGCTGGATGGATTGGATATTTCCAAAAGAACAATTATAGGAGTTTGTCAGAAACAAATCCATACATCATACCCGTAAGTTCATTGTTCAATACAAAAATAAATGAAGGTTATGTTGGGGCAAAGGGTAGCATTAGTAATCATATTACGGCTAATGCAAAACTTTCGTTCTTAAATATGGACAACACCGCCTTGTTTGTAAATGACACTATTGCTGGTAGTAACCAGAATTTCTTGGTATTGAATGAACCTTCTATACAAGCTTTGCGATTGAAGGCAGAAATTAGCTACTCCAATCAAGAAAAGCTATCCATTTTAGCGGGTGCCACTTATACACAGTTTACAAAACTTAGTGTGAATAATAAGGCTTATGGGTTATTGCCATTAGAAATTTACAGTACTTTGCACTGGAAGGTATTGAATGACCTTACCCTAAAGAGCGATTTATTCTTTTTTGATGGAAGCTATTACCGCAATCAAGCAAAGCAAAGTAGCAAGTTGACGCCTGCTTTCGATGCCAATTTGGGGGCTGAGTTTCCGGTAATGAAAAAGCTAGACGCTTGGATTCAATTTAATAATTTTTTAAACAATCACTACCAACGTTGGAACCAATATCAAGTGTTAGGTTTCCAGTTATTGGCAGGAGTTGTATATTCGTTCAGATAATAGTTGTTTATGTACCCATTCTTGTATAAATATTTTCTTGTAAACAAAAAAGTAGGCATTCCTGGCTTAGGTTCTTTTTCCCTACAAGAGATACCAGCTTCCCTCGATTTTGTTAAAGGACTATTACGTGCTCCTCAGTCTAAAATTGTCTTTACAAAAAGTAATTCTGATGCAGTAGATAAGAGTCTTTTTATTTATTTAGGAAGAGAAATGCAAGTGGAAGAGTGGCAGGTAGCAAGAAAGTTTCAAGAGTTTACTGCCGCCATAAAGAGCAACTTAGATAGCAATAAAGCGGTTGAATTGCCAGGCATTGGCAAGCTACAAAAGGGTTATGATGATGAATTGATGTTCATTGCAGACACAGGTGCAACCCTTGTTCCTTCCGCCGATATCAAACTAAACAATACGAACGATTCAAGGGCAAACCTTGTTGAACTATACAGCACTGGCGAAAACTTAATTCTAACCGAAGAAACAGAAGAGGATAAGCTAGAAATGATTATCAAGCACAAAGAAGAGGATTATTGGTGGGTTTATGCACTTATTCTTGCCCTAATGGGTGTTGGCGCTTTGCTATATTATTATATTTAGTATGTTTAATTTGAAACTATTTTTGGTACTTGTCAAAGCTGTAGCTTCCATCTTTGTACTTATTCTTGCAATAGATGTGATCGCTTCAAGAATGAGTTTTTTTAATTCAAAGAATAAAAATCGTTTGTTTCTTTATACTATTTTCCTTTCCCTACTTACCATGGGATCTCTTTTATACTATTATATTTAATCTGTTACATTCATTTTAATGGCATCTACAATTACCTATCAGCAATGTCCTTGCTGCAATAGTTCTCAAATAGCCCCTCAGTTAAAGGCAAAAGATTATACAGTAAGTAATAATTATTTTGAAATATGGGAGTGCAGCAATTGTACCCTTCGCTTTACGCAGCATGTTCCCGACGAAGCCAATATTGGTCCATATTACCAATCTACTAGCTACGTTTCTCACTCAGATACACAGGAAGGGCTCATCAATAAACTGTACCACCGAGTACGAAATATTACTTTAGGTCAAAAGAAAGACTTGATAGTAGATGCTACCAAACTATCTAATGGCAATCTGTTAGATGTTGGTGCAGGCACAGGTGCTTTTGCCAATACCATGCAACAAGCAGGTTGGAAAGTGACAGGATTAGAACCCGATGCTACTGCTAGAAAAGTAGCGGTAGATAAGTTTGGTTTGTTTCTGAATAGTCCTGAAGATTTGTTTTCTCTACAGCCCAATACCTTCGATGTAATAACTATGTGGCATGTGCTAGAACACGTACACAACCTACATGGTTATCTTGAACAATATTTTTCTATTTTAAAAGAGAATGGTAAACTAATTATTGCTGTTCCCAATTACACTAGTACTGATGCCGCTAACTATGGCGAACATTGGGCTGCTTATGATGTTCCCCGCCACTTATACCATTTCTCTCCTGCAAGCATGAAACAATTGGCTGCGCTAAAAGGCTTTAAGGTAGACGCTTACAAGCCCATGTGGTTTGATAGCTTTTATGTAAGTATGCTAAGCGAACAATACAAAACTGGTAAGCAGAACTTAGTAAAAGCTGTTTGGAATGGATTGATGTCTAACCTAAAAGCATCAAGCAACAACAAACTTTGCAGTTCTGTTATTTATGTAATGAGCAAAGCGTAATTTAGTTATGAGTTCTGAGATATGAATTATGAGTTTGTGGAGAGTATAACTTCCAGTCTTTGCTTCCTCAAAAAGCACTTCTTATAGAAATAGAATAAAATCTCTGCGCCTTCTCTGCGTAAAAGACTTGGCGAACTCTGCGGTTAAATTATCCTCCATATTAAAGGCTTCTTCAATCTCTCCTCTTCCTCTATCCCTTCAATGCTTTTGCATAAACTTCAAGTACTTTCTTGCGAGCAACCTCATGAGTTACTATTGGCTGCGGATATTGAAAGCTATCTAACTCAGGCACCCATTTCCGAATGTATTTCAGGTCCTTATCAAACTTTTCTGTTTGAAGTGTTGGGTTAAATACCCTAAAGTAGGGTGCAGCATCACAGCCACATCCTGCCGCCCATTGCCAACCGCCATTATTGGCAGCATAATCAAAGTCTAGGAGTTTTTGGGCAAAGTATAGTTCTCCCCAACGCCAATCTATCAGTAAATGTTTAGTAAGAAAAGAAGCCACAATCATACGAACCCTGTTGTGCATGAAGCCGGTAGCATTTAGTTCGCGCATTCCAGCATCCACTATCGGATACCCCGTTTTGCCTGCACACCATTTCTCAAAATAAGTCTCATTATTCTCCCATTCTATCAGTGCATATTCTTTTTTAAAAGCTTCACCACGGCGCAAATGTGGAAAATGCCAGAGAATGGCATGATAAAAATCCCGCCAAATCAATTCATTCAAAAACGTAGTACTCAAGTCTTGGCATTGCCGCCCAATTGCTCTAATACTCACCGTGCCGAACCTAAGATGCACACCCAATTGTGAAGTGCCTTTAATGGCAGGAAAATTTCGCTGTTCTTGGTATTTACTCACCAAGGCAAGGTTGAGTTCTTTACTCGGAAAGGGTTTATCTACAGCCACAAAACCCATACTTTCCAAGGTCGGAATAGGTAGTGCAGATTGTTTATAGAAGTTATTAAAATACTTTTCGGTAGGGTAGGCCTTTAAATGAAAAGGCCTAAGGGCGGCTTTCCACTTATTACTAAAGGGTGTAAAAACAGTGTAAGGCTTACCGTCATCCTTGGTCACCTCATCCTTTTCAAAAATTACCTGATCTTTATACGTATGCAAGCTAGCCCCATGTTCTTGCAATAGATTCGCAATTTGGGCATCCCTATCCATTGCATATTGCTCATAATCGTGGTTCGTAAAAACTTTATTTATGGAATACTGAGCCAATAATTGTTTAAAAGCATCAATCGGGGTAGTATATAATACAGTGAGACTACTACCCATTTCGGTTAATTGATGTTGCATTTCTTTCAATGCCGCATGAATAAACTCCACCCTTCTATCTGCCTTATCCTCCAGTTTGTCCAAGATGTTTCTATCAAAAATAAACATAGGAAGCACGGCATTATCGCTTTTCAGTGCATGATACAATGCTGCATTATCGGCCAAACGTAAGTCTCTTCTAAACCAAATGATATTTACTGAATCCATATTCTATTTTGTGTAGGAGTAAAACGCAAAAGGTGTGTAATTGTTGATAGGAGTGTGGTATAATGCGGTATTCGAGGTTTAAAGAACATATCTATTAAACAATTGTCCTTCTATTTCATTTAGTTTAAAATCTTTCATGCCATAACCTTTTAGCTTTTGTATATAATCATCTACTAACTCTTTTTTCGTAGTCTATTTACATTTTGCAGGCGGAACTGTTTCAGAGTGCTAGCGCATTACTCTGTCATGTGCTTTATTGTTACTAAGCCAATTGAAAAAAGTATTACTGTACTTTGCTTAATAAAAAGCAAGAATGAGCATTGAATAGGGATGGCATTTATTTTGCAAAAGCAACCATTGTAGATTGGATGTATATATACTAATCTGATTTAGTTTTGCACACTAAATGGCTAAAATATTCGTTATTCTATAGATGACATTACAATTCAGCGAATCAGAGCTTTCGTTACTCAAGGAATTACAGCGCAATACTTCTGACAGGGATACCTATCAAAAGCTAACAA
>CANCVE010000028.1 GCA_947381435.1 Chitinophagaceae bacterium | reverse complement strand
CAGACACAGATGTATTTAAGCAAAATGTAAGGAACTTTTTTGAAAATATAGAACAATACAAACAAAAGCTTGAGTCACTAATCAATACCAAATTTCATATCATAAAACATCCCTCAGTTTTGTTGCAAACCTGATTGGGACGAGTATAGATACTCAAATCGAGATAGCATTGCTGATTAAATATTTAGATAAACCTCAAATAATAGAATTAGAAAGTTATGTATCTAGGGTATTTATGATGTTGAGTAAGATGATGGAGAAATTATCAATTACTCAAATATCAGCTTAATATAATGAACAATACTGGGAATAGTGGAACTTAAAATCTAGTTAGGGTTTAAAACTTGCGATTTTCGCTCCTTTCGATTCCCGTTAAAATAAATAAACATTACAAACAAATGGAATTAACCTTTTATAAATATCAAGGAACGGGCAACGATTTTGTAATAATAGATAATCGTGAAGGAAAAATTAACCTTACTACCGAACAAGTTAACTTTCTATGCGACAGGAAGTTTGGTATTGGTGCCGATGGATTAATGCTTTTGAACTTAAAAGATGGTTATGACTTCGAAATGAAGTATTATAATGCCGATGGCAACGAAAGTAGCATGTGCGGCAACGGCGGTAGGTGCCTTACACAGTTTGCTTTTGATAGAGGCATCATCAAAGACAAATATAAATTCATAGCCATAGATGGCGATCACGACGCTTACTTTTCTGAAGGATGGGTTTACCTAAAAATGAAAGATGTTTCTGCCATAGAAAGTCACTGCGGTTCTTTTATTTTAAACACTGGAAGCCCTCACTACGTAAAACCTTCTATGGATTTAGCCGAAATTAATGTTTTTGAAGAGGGTAAAGCCATACGCTACAGTGATGACTTTAAAAAAGAAGGTATTAACGTAAATTTTGTAGAAAGTGGCGATGAAGGGCACATTTCTGTTCGCACTTACGAAAGAGGTGTAGAAAATGAAACCCTAAGTTGTGGCACAGGCGTTACTGCTAGTGCTATTGTGTTTGCAAGAGAAGGAATTGGGTTTAATAGAATAGAAGTTTCTACCCTTGGTGGCGACTTAGCAGTAGAATTTGACAAGATTTCAGATACCCAATTTGAAAATATCTGGCTTTGTGGTCCTGCCACTTACGTTTTTAAAGGTATCATTAACTTATAGTTCAATTTAACAAGTTACTTTAACGCATTTACTATAATTTGCAGTCAATAGAATCGGTAATTTCTTTTCATTTTATGCTTTATGAAAAGATGCTGTTCTACAAAACCCCACATTAGTAAAACGCGTTTATAATTGTTTCTGATTTAGATTGTAATATGAAAAGCATAAGGTTATACTTCTCTTTATTTATTGAAAGTATGGTCTTATGCTTTTTTTTTATTGGCACACTTCAAGCACAACATGCAGCAAAGCCAGATACAACGCATACAGATACCTTTTTTCTGGCAAAGAAGACAGGACTTTTGGGGAAAATAGGACAAAGTGTTGCTACTAATTCGCCCGTTGAGCATGCAAACTTAGATGCCACTAAAAATATTACCCCATTTGCATCCTACAAAGGAAAATTAATACATAAAATAACCATAAACAACGTAAGTTTTGGTGTATCTGTAAACGATACGAGTCAGGTAGTCAGAAACTTCCTAATTAATCTGGCAAACAGACTTCATAAACCAACCAAGGAAAGTTTAATTCATGCAAATCTCTTTTTTAAAGAAGGTGATTCATTAAATCCCAGTCTTATTGCCGAAAATGTAAGGTATTTGCGTAGCCTTTCCTATTTGCAGGATGCACGAATAGAAGTTACCCGAAATAAGGCCAACCATAGCGAAGTAAATGTAGATATCTTTTATAAAGATGTGTTTTCTGTAGGTGGTGTAGCAGACGTAAACGGAAAAACGGTCTATGCAGAGCTAAGAGATAACAATTTAATGGGTACAGGGCAAGAACTAGTATTTAAAAACCTCTACGATCTCGATAGACGTCCCAACTATGGTTGGGGTGCAGAATACACCCGCAGAAACTTCATGGGATCCTTCGCTAACCTCACTTTAGGCCACCAAAACTTAGCAAACGCCTATAGTAACGGAAGAAGAGACGAAAAGTATTCGTATGCACGTATTACTTTGCCATTGGTAAGCCCTTATCATTTATGGACCGGAGAAGCTGAAGTAGCCACTCATCAAAATGATAATAAATATGACAAAGACTCGTTATTTTCTCTAGACAATCAATACCATTTTAATGATTATAATGTATGGGCAGGCTACAATATTACCTGTAGTAAGTTTTATAATGACCCTGTAGAAAGAAAAGCTAAACAGTTTTTGGCTTTGCGGATAAGTGACAGAGAATTTAAAAGCATACCTAATAAATATATTCAGACTTACAATCCCATGTATGCAAACCTAAAGTGTGTACTTGCTGCTTATACGTTCTTTAAGCAGGAATACTATCATACAAACTTTATATATGGTTTTGGCAGAAACGAAGACGTTCCTGAAGGATATAATTTCTCTATTATAGGTGGATGGACGCACAAAAACGAACTAGAACGCCCATATTTTGGCATTGACTTCGAGAAAAACTATTTTACCAAGAAGAAAAACTATATAAACTACGAAATTAAAATAGGTAGTTATTTCCGACACTCAAAGTTTGAAGACCTCAGTATGCTTTTTAACATAGAAACGTTTACAAAACTGCGAAAACTGAATAGCTTATGGTACAACCGAAGTTACTTTAGCCTTAGTGGTGCCCATCAATTTCATAGATTGTTAGATGCCCCTTTAATACTGAACAGCGCGTATGGAATACCACAATTTGGTGGTGATTCTGCCACGCAATCAACCACAAGAATAACCATTAATGCAGAATCTGTGTTCTATGATAAATGGAAATTGGCTGGTTTTAGCTTTGCTCCGTTTGTATTTACCAATTTTACTACCTTAAAAACTGAAAGTACGCTCATCAACAGTTCTAATATTGATGGATACGCAAGTCTTGGTATGGGATTGAGAACAAGAAACGAAAACTTAATATTTGGCACCATCGAACTAAGGCTTTTCTACTTTCCCCGCACCATTGGCGGTATGAGTTCGTTCAATGTAAACCTATCCACCAATCTTCGGTACGTATTCAATAGTCAATACATCAAACGACCGGATTTTGTGGTATTTAATTAATCGGAAAACGGGAGTAAAATGTCGGGAGTTGAGTATCGTTAATCGGGAGTTGAGAATCGTAAGTCGTTAGTTAGTAAACCCCATAAATATTAGTCCACAAACTTACGATTCACGTTCCTTCCGATTCCTCGTTTGACCAGAAAGCCAGCATAAAGCTACCCAACCATAAATTTCAAGCAATTAAACTTGCGATTCACGTTCTTTCCGATTCCTCGTTTAACCAGAAATCCAGCATAAAGCTACCCATCCATAAATTTCAAGAAACTAAACTTGCGATTCACGACCCTTCCGATTCCTCGTTTGACCAGAAATCCACCATAAAGCTACCCAACCATAAATTTCAAGCAAATAAACTTGCGATTCACGATCCTTCCGATTCCCGCTTAAGAATCTATTTCAACAAAACATAACTGTCTATATCGTTTGTGGTGATGGTTTTACCAGAAAGTATAATCAATCTTTCCACTACATTCCTAAGTTCTCGGATATTACCAGTCCAGTTGTGTTTTTTAAGTGCCTCCATTGCTGCATCATCAATAGTTTTTGGTTGTTGACCATATTCTAGGGCTATATCCTGCAAAAATTTATCAACCAAAAGCGGAATATCCCCCCTACGTTCATTAAGTGAAGGCACATGAATTAGTATTACCCCCAAACGATGGTACAAATCGAGCCTAAAGTTCTTGGCCTCCACTTCTTGCAGCAAGTCCTTATTAGTAGCTGCCACCACACGAACATCTACAGCAATTTCTTTGTCGCCCCCTACCCTAGTAATCTTTCCTTCTTGCAAGGCACGCAACACTTTTGCCTGTGCCGACAGGCTCATGTCGCCTATTTCGTCCAAAAACAACGTACCTCCGTTTGCTTGCTCAAACTTTCCTATCCTTTGCTTGATGGCCGATGTAAAAGACCCTTTTTCGTGCCCAAACAATTCACTCTCTATCAGTTCGCTGGGTATGGCAGCACAGTTTACCTCCACTATTTGGTTATCTCGGCGGTTACTTTTCTCGTGTAACCATCGGGCAACTAGTTCCTTGCCGCTTCCGTTCTCGCCCGTAACCAAAACACGTGCATCCGTAACTGCTACCTTTTCTATCGTGTCTTTAATCTTCTTTATCGGGTCACTTTCGCCAATAATCTCCTGTACTTTGGATGCCCTACGCTTCAACACTTTGGTTTCCTTCACCAAATTGGTTTTGTCCATCGCATTGCGGATGGTTATCAGCATACGGTTAAGGTCTGGCGGCTTAGAAATGTAATCGTAAGCGCCTTTTTTCACCGCATCTACGGCAGTTTCTATATTTCCGTGACCACTAATAATAATAATAGGCACATCAGGATTAATAGCATTGGCTTGTTGCAAAAATTCGATACCATCCACCTTTGGCATCTTGATATCGCAGAGAATAAGGTCATAATTTCCCGAAGTAAATTTCTTCAATCCCTCCTCCCCATCCACGGCTTCGTCTACTTTGTAGCCTTCATTGGTCAATATTTCCTTCAGTACATTCCGTATTGCGCGTTCGTCGTCTATTATTAAAATACTCGCCATTAATCACTAATTTTTTGCTAAGATAAAGGAATAGTTATGGGTAATGAAAGGAGCGATGTGTATTTCTCATTATGATTACAATACATTTTTGTTGTAATCTAAGAAATTATCATTCTAGATAACATCAATCTTCACAAATTCGGGCTACTATCGTGGCCCCATAAACCTATCTCCGTTAAAATGAATCATATGTTCAGGGAAATCAACCAACCAAACTTCAGTATCCCAAGCAATGTTGGTTGAATGTTTTTTAAATTCAGCAAAATCAGGAAATGCCGTTACATACACTTTTCCTGCCTTGCAATCTTTTAGTAATTCCTCGAGTTCAACAACCCTTTTTGGCGAAACAGGACCATGCGATGTAACAGCCTCAATCAAATAAAGCCAGTTTTTTTTTCTATCATATAAAACAACATCGGGTAATTTGCTGTGTTCTGTAATTGGTATGCCTATTTCTTTCAAAATATCCTTATCAACATACAAATCTTTGTTTGCAGTATCCCCCAAATATAGAACTTCGCTCCCATTTGCAAACCGTGCTGCAAAATCCTGAATAATTGCCGCCTGAACAACATTATGTTTTCCCGCAGATAGCTTTATTATCTCTCCATTACTCAATAGCACTGGAATAAGGTTATGTTCCCTTTCTTTTAGATAGCGTTTTGATAGGTCGCCCACTTCCGATTTAAATAAATCGCTTGCTTCTTTCCATTTTTTTGTTCCAAATGTTCGAATTGCAGTCAATGCTTCCTTGGTTAGTGCATAATGCGCCTTCGGACTATTCACCGGTAATAATGGATTCTCAGGATTATAGTCCACTATCCTCGCTTGTACAAACTGATGCAGCACTTGCCTTCTAAAAGTCTCCCTTGTGTTTGGTGCATATTCCTTGTTATAAACTTCTTTGCAAAATGCCATTATCCCTTTAGAAACTTTTGCGCTTTTATTGGTTGCATCTTTCCATTTATCAGTTGGTTCAATACCACAAAGTGCCAATAATGTGTATGCTGAAATCTCGTTTTGCTGCGGAATTGGCAGACCTAGCCCTTTTAGGATTTCTTTTGCCTCATCAATTTTATTCATTTGCAAAAATATGTTCTACACTAAAGTAGCTGTTAATGAGTTCATCTATTTTCTCCTGCGAAAAATCCTCGTTCAGTACAATCTGATTCCCTATTTGCTGAATATCCGCTAAAGGTGGCAGCGGCATTTCCCTAAGTTCAGTGGCACTTACGTTTATGTTACCATTAAAGGTTCTAAAATAAATATCAAATAAATTACTGTTTAATAAAGCACACAAACCTAATATCTCATTGTTTTTAAGCTCCCCATTTAGGCGATATATGTAGTTAAGATGATTCTCTACACCAATATATTCCCATTTACTGGGTTCAGCAAAATAAGGTGCTGCAATCAGCCTGCTTTTATCATCTTTAGAACTAAATCTTCTGAGGAAGATATAATTTTTATTGGTCAATAGGATAGATCTGGTATCATCACAAAGCTGAATATATTGAGGTTTATTTCTTTTTGATACAGGCCATTCAAAGTTCATCTTGGAAGTATTGACAAGTTGGAAAAGAGGCACTAAAAAGATGGTTCCATTTTGATATTCGGTGAATAAATACCTCGTAGCCCTAAACGAAACAACAGGTCCTGTAGAAATCTTGATATTATACTCCCTCAAATTGCCCGTCCATGTTTTAAACAACTTAATTATGTTGTCATCCACTTCATTTGCAGGCAGGTGTATTATTTTTTCTGTCGAGTTATAATTAATTAATTCGTTTGTCCTATATCTTTTTTCACTGTATTGCCCAATATCATAGATGCCGCTAGAGTGCGTTACCACAATTTCTGCCAAGCGCATATCCAAGGCTTTCTTTTTTCCTTTAAGAATCAATGTTTCCTGTAAAATACTATCCTTATCAAATGCTTCTGTCCGCGAACCAAACAGATGGATGTGCTGAATCTCTATCTCTTGAAAAAAAGCTTCTCTGAATGCCCTAAAATAATTGCCCGAAGCGAAACTTCGAGGGGTAATAAATATCAATTGTCCATTTTCTTTCAATAATTTAGACGCTACCATCATAAAAATTGAATAGATATTGGGTTGCCCCCATACAATCGACTTCGCAACCACAGCTCTTTTGTCTTCTTTTGGAATTTTAAAGTAAGGAGGATTAGATATGACAATATCGAACACCTTATCTTCCAACTTAAAGAAAAGTGGCGCAGATTTTTCAAAGCAAATGCTATTATCCAATACAAAATCTTCCTCAATAAGCGTTAGTTTGAACTTAATATCCTTTTCAGACATCCATTTCTTAAGATAATCCAACACTTTAGCTAGGTAGGGTACAATATTTTGATCAGGTTCGTATAAAACCAAGTCTATTGAATTGATATTTTTGTTGGTATGCACAATTGTTTCAATAAGAGAACAAGAAAGAATGGCAACCCCACAACCTGGATCGAGAAGTTTTAGTTTTTCTTCATTTGAAAATACCAATGTAGACATGAAACGCGCAATTTCAACGGGCGTAAGAAACTGACCATTCTTTTTTTTATGAATAGATGAAACCGATTTTGAATAAATCTGCCCAACCTTATCAGCAAAGCTACTGGGCAACGCATTTTGTGAAGGAATAAGGTCATCATGCTGTATCATACAAGCAAATCTATTGTAAACTATTTTTTATAGTGTACAAATTTTGTGAATGACCTGAAATTATTTTTTTTGAGCTGCTAGATAAAAATATATTCCTACCCATCCTCTCCCATTTCTATCACGAAATCTTGTTTTTATGGCGAAAACAGGTTTAAATCGCTCCAAAAACGGCCATTTTTCATCATGAAAGAAGGTTATTACATCACGAATTAAGGGTTTTTATGTACCAAAACCCTTAATTCGTGATGTAATAACCCCAATCTGTGATGTAATAACCTAAAAACGTGATGTAAAAACCTAAAAACGTGATGAAATAACCTCAGTTCGTGATGAAAAAAGCACCTTTCGTGATGCCTTTTTCTTCTTTTTTACAACTAAACTTTAGGTACTAACAAGAAACTTGCTTTAGTAGTTTGTGAGGGATTATTAAAGGTTAAAATACTATTTCCGGATGTAACTGTATATATATTTCCCGGTGCAAGCAAAGTTGCTGTACCACTAATGGTAGCGCCTTTATAAATGTAAATAGCAATAGTGCCATTGTTATCAATGGTACTTCCAATTTTTACCCTTGTTTTAAAACGAGTTTCGCCAGGACTAAGCAATCGCTTTCTTGTTTTAATAACTTTTGGGTTATTCACTACCACAAAACCATAATCGCCCAAAATTTTTGAATTGCCGTTGTACAGCTTCATCAAATAATCGCCAATCATCCTGATATGCGATAACGGTATAGACCATTCTATGTCTCTTTGCTCGCGGGCGGTTTCGCTACTCTTCTTATCATCAGCAAAAGCAGTATCAAAAACTAATGCTTCGGCCGCATGAGTGGCATGGAGCGCAAGATCAATATGGTGAAGCGTAAGGTATTCTTCCAACGGACTAACTTCGGGATCATCAAAACTGCCGTTTTTGGTTATTAATGCCAAAAGCATGGTTTGCTGCCCCAATGTGGTGGTGGCATAAGTAATTTTTCCGCCATTACCGATTGTACCGCCCCAATCTGCTACGATTTTGAACTCGGGACTGAAATGAATTTTCAAAAATTGGTAACATGACGTCATCGTTTTATTTATGGGGGCCATCAAAATATTCCGCTGCTGCGAGCTTTTTTCGCTAGAGGCTTTAAACGACAGATAGCTATCGTTTTTCTCGAGCGCAATAACACCTTTATCAACATCGTCGGTGAGGACGATGCCATTTTTCAGCAACATTGCTTTTAATACACTACTACCAGCATCGTCTGATACTTTTTTCGCGATTTTTCCTAACAGGATTGTTTGAGCTACGATTCCTTCCGGAACTTCTTGATGTGCCATAATTTGATGTTTTAAAGTAAAAAAATAGATAACTGTTTAATAATTTTGGAAAACTATAGGTATTGTAATACAAATAGCATGACATCAAATAAATAAGGTAAATAAGGGGTCGATTGTGCATAACTAAATGGGAATTGAGGGCTAAAAGGAGGAAAAAGAGGAAATGGCTTGAAAAAAGAGGGAAATAGTTTAGAAAAATGGTTGAAGAATATTGTAAAATGTTGCGTTAAATTGAGAACAGTTTACTTCAAACATTTGTTGTTCAAATTATATTATTATCTAGAGGAACTAAAGGTTATTTACAATGATACTTTACTAAATATCCTCCACACATTCGCCGTTATTGCGAGGAACGAAGCAACCTTTTTAGGATTAATAGCAACAATTTTATTAAAAAGGGTTGCTTCGTTCCTCGCAATAACGGCAAGATCTAAACGATTTTAAGAAAAACATTGTAACCCTTATAAATCTAATAACTCATACCCTCAACTTTCTACATCACTCTCTCGACTTTCTACTTTTAACTCTCGACAATAAAGCCTCTATTTCTTCATTGCCCGCACTATCTCTGCTTTTCCTTTTGGGCCTGCCAACTTTTCTACCGCAAAACCTACTGCCTGCATGGCTTTGCGAACAATAACTTTACTAGAATAGGTTGCCAATACACCATTTTTGTTTAGGTGCTGATAAATATGGGCAAAAACGGTTTCCGTCCACAATTCTGGCTGCACGGTAGGGGCAAATGCATCAAAATAGACAATATCGAAGGGTGTTTTTAAGGAAAGTTCAAGTAATGGCTGCCGTGTTTTGTGCAGAATAAAATATTCATTAATCAAAATATCTTGTTCCCATGCCGCCTCGTGCAATCGCATGGCTAAATGACCTGTATTTAGTAATTTATCTTGTTGTAATAACTTCGCCTCTTGCAAACTGAGCGGAAAAGCCTCAGTAGTGTAATAATAAACCTTGCGCTGTAGCCTAATAGCCTCTTGTAGTGTAAGTATAGCATTTAGTCCTGTGCCAAAACCCATTTCGAAAACCGAAATAGTTTCGAAATTGATGAAAGGAAGCGCAAACCGAAACCCGGTCTGTATATATATATGTACACTTTCTTGCAATGCTCCATGAATATTGTGATATGTAACGTTCATTTCGGGAATAGCCACCGTATAGCTACCATCATTTGTGATAAGAATTTGCTTTGTCATGAGTTTTCTGTGAACAGTTTGCAGTAAACAGTGAGCAGTTAACAGTAAACAGTTTGTAGTAAACAGTAACTAGTTACTAGCTTACAGTAAAGAGTTTAAAGTTAACAGAAGTTTATTAAAAGGCAAAAGTAAATGTGGGATTGGTTTTTAATTGAAATTTAATTGTGATAATTTGTGTACCATAGCTGAAATATTAACTAATAACTAGTTTCTGATAACTGTTTACTGCTTACTGTTCACTGATAACTGTTAACTGTTTACTGTTTACTACTCACTGTTTACTGTACACTGTTCACTAAACCTTACATTTGCGGCTCATTTAAGAAAATTTATGCAGACGGACAAGAACACAATCGTTGGAATGGTATTATTGGCAATCCTATTTTTCGCCTATTTCTATTTCAGCAATCAACAAAATGCCGCAATTCAGGCAAAAGAAAAACACGACAAAGATTCTATTGAGCTAATTACTCAAAAACAACTAAAACTTAGAGATACTAGTGCAATAAACAAAGAATTTTTAAAGAGAGATACCGCAGATAAGCTAACTGCAGCAGGAGACTTTACCACAGCGGCTTTGGGTACTGAGCAATTTACTACGGTAGAGAATGAAGTAATTAAAATTACCTTTAGTAATAAGGGTGGAAGCGTGAAAGGAGTGGAATTAAAGAAATACAACTCTAGCGTTAATGGCAAACCAATTGTACTGGGCGCAAATGCTAACGATAAAATTAGCTACAACATAAATACTGGCAATAATAACGCTAATGCCGTTACTAACTTATACTTTGGTCAGCCATCGATAATAAAAAATGCTGACGGAAGCCAAACAGTAAGCTTTACCATTGCTGCAAAGAATGGACAAAGCCTTACGCACCAATACATTATTAAGCCAAATAGCTATTTGATAGACTGGAACATTAACATGAATGGCGCAGATAAGTTATTGAGTAATGGTAACGTGAATATTTTGTGGAATTGGACAACAACGCAGAATGAAAAATCGAACCTTTATGAAAGACAGATGAGTAATATCTGTTTTAGTGAGGATAACAAGTTCGATTACATTTCCTCGCATAACGATCATACGCTAGAAAAACCAGCACAATGGATGAGTTTTGTACAACAGTTCTTTAATACCACCCTTATTGCTAAAAATAACTTTGCAAGTGGTGGTGTAAAATGGGAACGCAGTACCGAAAAGGATACTACCAACACTTTAGCTAAAATTGAAGCTAATTTGCAAATGCATGTGCCAGTAAATTCACAAGCTTCTATACCGATGCAGTTGTATTATGGCCCCAATGACTACCATACCCTAGAAAAATTGAATAACGGCATGGATGGTATCATCAATCTTGGTAGAGATGTTTACTCATTTGTACGTCCGGTAAATATGTATGTGATTATGCCTGTATTTGGCTTCTTTGCAAAGCTTATTTCTAACTTTGGGTGGGCAATCTTGTTACTTACCTTGTTTATCCGTTTGTTTACTGCCCCATTAATGTATGGTAGTTACCTAAGCGGTGCCAAAATGAAAGTTTTGAGACCAGAACTTGATGAACTGAAGAAGAAACATGGTGCTGACCAACAAGCTTTTGCTATGGATCAGATGAAAGTGTTTAGAGAGGCGGGCGTAAATCCTTTGGGTGGCTGTATTCCGGCATTATTGCAGATACCTATCTTCTTTGCGTTGTATAGTTTTTTCAATTCGAACATTTCACTTCGAGGGGAGTCGTTTTTATGGAGCCATGATTTGTCGTCTTATGATGTTATTGCGCAATTACCTTTCTCAATTCCATTTGGTTTTGGAGATCACATCAGTTTATTCACCATAACTGCTGTATTAACAAGTTTTGCGATCTCATTATACAATATCGGAAATCAACCAACGCAAGATAATCCGGCAATGAAGTACATGCCGTACATTTTTCCATTCATGATGTTGTTCTTCTTTAATAGATTGCCATCTGCACTTACTTGGTACTATACTGTATCTAATACTATTACATTATTACTACAATTCGTGATTCAGACTTACATTATTGATCATGCTAAGATATTGGCTAAGATGAAAGAAACACGTACGCAGCCTAAAAAACAAAGTAAATGGCAAGAACGTTATGCGCAGGTGATGGAAACACAAAAGAAGGTTGAAAGTATGAAGAATAAAAATGGCAAATAATTGCTAGTATAGTATAACCACTAAGTACACAAGGAAGAAAAGAAACAAAGTACACAAAGTCTGTTCTCTAAGTTTAATGATGTTAAAAAAGTAATTGTTATTCCTAGTGTTCCTTAGTAAAAACATTGTGTTCTTTGTGGTCGATATATGATAATTGAAATGCCCTACAATTAATTTGTGGGGCATTTTTATTTTATGGTATTGAGTTTGTATAAATAATATTTCGTTACTTTAAATCGTTTACAAACGAAGACACAATTGAAACAAATGAAAAGAATAATAGTACTGATAGTTTTAGTTTTTATTACAAAATGTTTGCAAGCACAGCAACGCATCATTGCTGAGTGTACTATTAGCTATAGTATTGCGCCATCTGATACTGCAAGTGCAGAAACAAAGCAAATTCTTAAATCGAGTACTAAAACTGTATACATAAAAGGAAATTCTAGTAGGTCAGATTTACAGAGTCCTTCGTTTAATCAGAGTATTATTTACGATAAAGCTACTGGAGAGGCTACAGTGCTTAGAGAGTTTGGCAATAATAAGTTCATTACCAAACTAGATAATGATAAATGGAAAGAAGAAAATAAAAGGTATGATGGGCTTACCATTGAGTCAACAGATATACACAAAAGAATTGCTGGATATGATTGTAAAAGGTCTGTAATTCATCTAAAAGATGGTAGTACTTATTATTTATTCTTTACGAGTTCGATTACCCCATCTGTAAAAGAGTTTGAATATCAGTTTAAAAACATATCAGGCTTAGTATTAGAATATGAAGCGGTAGGTGCAAGTGGAGAAAAGGTAACATATACGGCTACCAAAGTGAATTTGAGCCCTGTGCCTAATACATTTTTCATTATACCAACATCTGGATATAGGGTTCTGTAGATAGCCGATTTAAAATTAAGGCAATCGTAATAAACGATTGATGGTGTTTACCAATTCCTTTCCATTAAACGGCTTAGTGATATAAGCTTGCGCACCAACTGCCATTCCCTTATTTTTATCTACTATATCGGCAAGTGCAGTAAGAAATATAACTGGAATATCTTGATGTAGTGGATTTTCTTTGAGCATTTTAATGAATTGAAAACCATCTATTTCACCCATCATTACATCACTTAGTATAAGATCTGGTTTAGTTTCTGCTAATACTTGTAATCCTTCGGTAGCATTTGTAGCGGTTAAGGTAGCGAAGCCATACAATTGAAGTATAGAAGTAGTTATTTCCAAGAGGAATAGCTCATCTTCTACAACTAAAATTGTTTTTTGACTCATTATACGAAATACTAATAAGGAATTTTAATAGAGAAAATGGACCCTACATTCAATTTACTCTTAATGCTGATTGTTCCTTTATGGAGATCCACAAAATACTTTACAACAACCAACCCAATGCCGGTACCATATATGCTTCCTACATTTCTACCTCGAGAAAACGAGGAGAATAGCTTTTCAATATCTTCAGGGTGAATTCCAATGCCTGCATCAATCACAGAAAAGGTAATATAGTTTTTGCTATACCTCAATCTTATCCTAGGAGCAGCTTTATTTGCAGAATATTTAAACGCATTATCCAAAAGATTCTGCAATATATGCCTAAGCATCTTGTTATCGAAAGGAAAAACCCTTTCGTTACCTTTAATGGATATTTCAAGGCTACGATTATCTTTCCAAGGGAGGTATCCTTTTTTAATTAACTCATCAAGAAAACTATTCAGAGATATAGTTTCAGGATTAAATTCTATTTTACCTGCTTCTATTTTACTTATGATTAGAATATCATTCATAAAAGCTGTCATTCTTTCAACCTCGCGAATAATGTGACCAGCATACGCTTCAATATCTTCTTTAGGCTTCCCGCTTGCGATCATTAGTTGTATTAATTCGGCACAAGAGGAAATAATGGCCAAAGGAGTGCGCATTTCGTGAGATACCATGTTTACAAACGCAGATTTTAGCTCATTAAGCTCCTTTTCGCGCTTTACGACCTCTAATAAGTTCTCCTCTAATGCAACCTCCCCCGAAATATTGTTTAATACAGTCACTACGCCACTTTGTTTATTTCCATTTGACTCAACCCCTTTATTGATTTTGTATTTATACCAATTAGTTGAATCATTTTTATCTTTTAATTGAATTCTACCACCTGCTCCACTGGTATCGCCTGAAAGCACCGAAAACAATTGTTTGTAGAAATCATAATTCTGAAACGAAATAAAATTGAAAATAGTATGTACATCTACATTTTCTTGTAATAAATATTCTTGAAAGCTATAATTTGAGTACGTTAATTCCAAATTTCCATCTGCAACTAAAACAGCTTCACTGATATTATTTAATGAATGTTTAAAAGACTCTAAATCTTTAGTTAATCTGTTCTCGGCCTCCTTTTCTTTGGTAAGATCAATATAATAGCAAATCACTTTCTCCACAATTCCATTCCCGGAGGTCAATGGACAGTAAGTAATGGTTTTGTAACACTCTTTTCCAGTAAAATCTTTAGATAGCTCTTCAAACTTTGTTACGATACCTTCTTCAATTGTTTTAAGAAAGCACTCATTTCCAGTTTGATTATAAGTATATGGTATACTAAAGTATTTATAATACTCAATATCTGTCTTTCCAATTAAAAAGTTTCTTTTCTTATTATCAGAAATTGAAGCTTTATTAATAAAAAGATACTTTTTTTCTTTATCTAAAACAGCAATACAGACATCTATGGAATTTACAATTTCCTCGAATAGATTAATGACTGGTTGAGTGTAAATATTTAGTGATTCCGGATTATTAAATGCTTCCTTATAGACCCATAAATGACCTGAAATTACATTATTGATAATGACAGGCATATAGTCACGATAAAAAAGGCGCCCATCTCTAAGAATAATTTCTTCTTTTTGTATGGGTTTAAGTTCTTCGATTATTTCTTCTATGCGATATATGAATCTTGAAGGGTTTTTAAATTGGAAACTAGATGCAATTACCCCTTCCTCACAATTAGAGCCTATAATGGATTCAATTGGAAGTTTAATTTTGAAAAGATTACAGAAAGCTTGGTTTACAAAATCTATAGTTCTGTCCTTTGATTCCAGTAATACAGCATCTGTAAAACTGTTTAGAATCAATTTTAGTTTATCAAGTTCCGAATTATGTGTTTCGTAGTTGTTCATGAGGCATTTAAGGAAGTTATCTCTTAAGAATTTTTGCTAATAATTCAGATTTAGATCTAACATCGAGTTTTATATACACATTTTTAATATGATCGTTTACTGTAGTAGTCGAAATTCCTAATGCAAAAGATATCTCTTTATAGGTAAGTCCTTTTAATAATTCATTTACAACATCTCTTTCCCTTGCCGTTAAACTAGATGTTACATCAACAAAAGTATCTTGAGGCTTATGAATTTTACTAAATAATTTCAATGCTACTTGTGGAGTAATTAAAGCTCCACCATTTCTAATTATTTCTATGTTGTCAAATAAATCCTTAATCTTAAAAGGCTTTAATAAATAACCATTTGCACCACGTTGAATACAATCAAAGATGGTATTTTCATCATCATTGCCAGTAATTACAACTATGTGAGTTTCTGCCCAAAGCTTTCTTATATAGGTAATTCCCTCTAGCCCTGATATTCCAGGCAGGCCTAAATCAATAAATATTAAAAAAGGTTCCTCCAAACTATTGAGCTGTTCTAGAAATGCCTCCATACTATTAAAAGAAAAGTTGAGACATACGTCATTAACCATGCCTATACACTCTTCTATGTTTCTTCGCAGAAAGCGATCATCCTCGATAATACCTAAAGAAATCATACTAACGCATATTTAGTAAATTGAAAATAAGACATTTTTATTAATCAATTTAATAATACAATAAAAACAAGAACAAGTAAATTAGAAATTTCACTTATGATAAAATGATACATTAGTTAGATGTAAAAGACACAAGCGGTTCTGCAAAGATGATGGTTATACATAAAAAAAATACTCCCTTGAATTAGGGAATATTTTTTTGGTTAAAAATTTAAAGTTGAGAATATAATAAAAAATTAATTCTTCATTAGCCTAATAAAATCATCAAACAAATATCTGCTATCATGAGGTCCAGGTGTAGCCTCTGGGTGATATTGGACGCTAAATGCAGGTTTATTGAGTAATTTGATACCCTCAATACTGTTGTCATTCAAATTAATATGAGTGACTTCAATATTTGCATTCTTAGCAACAGCATCAGGATTAACTCCGAATCCATGATTTTGAGTAGTGATTTCACAAATACCAGTTTGTAGATTTTTTACTGGATGATTAAGTCCTCTATGACCATGATGCATCTTAAAGGTATCAATTCCATTAGCCAATGCAAGTAATTGATGCCCCAAACAAATACCAAAAACAGGCTTTCCTTCATCTAATATTGCCTTTACTGTTTCAACTGCATAAGGCATAGCAGCTGGATCACCAGGACCATTCGAAATAAAGTATCCAGAAGGAGTAAACTCTTTTAAGCGAGAAATTGGGGTTTTAGCAGGATGAACTCTAAGATGTACACCTCTTTCTACTAGACAATTTAGTATATTCTTCTTAATCCCAAAATCTAGTACAGAAATCTTTATAGGAGATGCTGTATCGCCAAGTTCGTATTCTTGTTGGGTACTAACAGTACTTGCTAATTCTAACCCATCCATATTAGGGCAACTATCAAGCAATTGTTTTAACTCGACTAAATCAAATATTTCACTAGAAATTATACAATTCATAGCTCCTTTCTCACGGATATGTGCTACAAGGCTACGAGTATCAACATCATAAATACCTAAGATATTTTGACTTATTAAAAAAGAATCTAATGAATCTGTTGCTTGGTAACGACTGAATTCACTTTCCAGATTTCTAGCAATTAATGCATTAATCTTGATTGAATTACTTTCGATGTCAGAATCTTTTACACCATAGTTACCAATATGGACATTATTCATAATCAAAACTTGCCCAGAATAACTAGGGTCTGTAAATACTTCCTGATAACCGGTCATTCCGGTATTGAAACATATTTCACCCGAAGCGGTTCCTGCCTTACCAAATACTTTACCATGAAAAACATTTCCATCCGCTAACAACAAAATAGCTTTATTTGATTTATTAGGCATATTTATCAATTTACTTATTAAAACAATTTAAAAGAAAACGACAAAAAACAAGTTTTATTAAAAAAAAAGCAAAACCTATAGGTTTTGCTTTTTTTTATAATTAACTGCTTTCACTCTTAAGTTTGTAAAATTTAAATAGTTTCTGCTGAATCCGATGAATCATCAATGACTATATCTGTTGCAGAAGATTCATCAGAAACTTCTAAAGTGTCAGTATCAGATTTTTTAGCACGACTTCTACGAGTTTTCTTAGTAGAGTCAACGGTTGGAAAAGCATCTTTTGTATAAACATCATTGAAATCAACAAGTTCAATAAGAGCTTTTTCAGCATTATCACCACTTCTAATACCTAACTTGATGATTCTTGTATAACCCCCTGGACGAGAAATTATCTTTGGAGCAATTACAGTAAATAATTCTTTAACTGCTTCCTTATTTTGAAGATAAGAAAAAACAATTCTATGCTGATGCATAGTCAAGTCTTTAGTATTAACTTTTTTAGACTTTGTAATAATTGGTTCAATGTGAGTACGTAGTGCTTTAGCTTTAGCCAATGTAGTTACGATTCTTTTGTGCATTATCAATTGAGATGAAAGATTACTCAATAGTGCTTTTCTATGAGCTACTTTTCTTCCTAAATTATTTATTTTATCTCCGTGACGCATGATATTTTATTAATTCTGTAAAAACTTATTGTTTTATTATACTTACTAAGGTAAGTGTATATTAAACCTAATCTAGATTATCGAGACCCATTTTAATTAAATCCATTCCGAAACTAAGACCTCTTTCAATTAAAACTTGTTCTATTTCAGATAACGACTTTTGACCAAAATTTCTGAACTTCATCAAGTCTTCTTGTTCATATTGAACTAATTCACTTAAAGAATTAATCTTAGCCGCTTTAAGACAGTTAAAGGCTCTAACAGAAAGATCTAAATCCTCAAGTGGAGTCTTTAATACTTTGCGTAGTTGCAATATTTGTTCATCAACAACATCATCCTTCTTTTCTTCCTTAGAATCGAAAGTGATATTCTCATCAGTTATAATCATCAAATGCTGGATAAGAATTCTTGAAGCTTGCTTAACAGCTTCTTCAGGGTGAATTGTACCATCTGTAGCTACATTTAGTATCAATTTTTCATAATCCGTTCTTTGCTCAACACGATAATTTTCTATTGAATAGTTAACGTTTTTGATTGGTGTATGAATAGAGTCAATTGAAATATAACCAAAGGTACTATCCTTAACTTTATTTTCTTCAGCAGGAACATAACCACGGCCCTTAGCAACAGTTAATTCAATATCAAGTCTAGAAATTGTATCCATTATACAAATTACTAGTTCAGGATTCATAACTTTAAAATACTGTGATGATTCTTCAATCATTCCCGCAGTAAATTCGCTAGTACTCTTTATTGATAAATTGATTTTTTCTGTAGAGACATCTAAATCAGTAGTTGCTTTGAAACGAACTTGTTTTAGATTAAGTATAATTTCAGTAACATCTTCTGTAATACCTTTAATAGTTGCAAATTCATGATCTACACCTTCGATCTTAATACCTATGATGGCATATCCTTCAAGACTATTTAAAAGAACTCTACGTAGAGCATTACCAATTGTTAAACCATATCCTGGCTCTAAGGGTCTAAATTCAAACTCTCCTTCGAAATCAGATACTTTCTGTAAAACGATTTTATCGGGTTTCTGGAAATTTAATATAGCCATGTTTAAACTGTTTATAGTAAAAAGATTAACTTTTTTACTTTATTTAATTATTGAAATTCATTTAATGAGAAATCTAAATTTTTAAGATTTCAGCAAAAAACTATTTAGAGTACAATTCGACTATTAGTTGTTCTTTAATATTTTCTGGAACACTTTCTCTTTCAGGATAAGTGATAAAAACACCCGATTGTGAAGCATCATTCCAATCCACCCAACTATATTTAGGATTCTTACCACGCTTTTTTGCTATTATAGAATCATTAGCTAGACTCTTGTTCTTATAGCCAATAATATCTCCTGGTTTGCAAGAGTAAGAAGGGATATTCATTACTTCATTGTTTACAGTAATATGTTTGTGAGCTACCAATTGCCTTGCTTCTGGGCGACTAGCAACCAAACCCAATCTGAAAACAGTATTATCTAATCTAGCTTCCAAAAGTTTGATAAGGTTTTCACCTTTAACACCTTTCATTTTAGAAGCCTCTTCAAAGGTTTTTCTGAACTGACGTTCTAGAAGACCATAAGTATATTTAGCTTTTTGCTTTTCTCTCAATTGAAGTGCATATTCTCCGAGAGTCTTTCTTTTACGAGTAGCACCATGCTGACCTGGGGGGTTACTATTTTTAGTTAACCATTTGCCATTACCTAGAATTGGCTCTCCGTAAATTCTACAGATTTTGGTCTTTGGACCTGTGTATCTTGCCATAAAATTATTTTACTGATTTTTTATTTGAATGAAAGTTGATTATTAAAAAATCAGAAAACTAAATCAAATTCCATTAAAAATTGATAAATGTATGAAAGAGTATTATACCCTTCTAGCTTTCGGAGGTCTACAGCCATTGTGAGGAACAGGAGTAACATCTTTAATTATAGTTACATCAATACCACTTTGTGCAATTGCACGAATAGCACCTTCACGACCAGAGCCCGGTCCTTTTACAAACACTTCAACTCTTTTCAGTCCAGCATCTACTGCAACTTTAGCTGCATCAGAAGCTGCCATTTGAGCAGCATAAGGTGTATTTTTCTTCGAGCCCCTGAACCCCATCTTTCCAGCAGAAGACCAAGAAATAACTTGTCCTTGCTTGTTTGTGAATGCAACTATGATGTTATTAAAAGTAGCGCTGATTCTAACTTCACCTGAAGCTTCTACTTTTACAATTCTTTTCTTAGCAGCTGCTTTAGCACTATTTTGAGCTTTAGCTTGTTTAGCCATAACTTGTTTATTTGATTTCCTTTTACAATTTCAATTATAAAATAATAAAAGTAAAATGTTAACTACCTATTAATTCTTACTTCTTAGCTGCTTTTTTCTTACCCGCAACTGTTTTACGTTTACCTTTCCTTGTACGACTATTTGTCTTAGTACGTTGACCACGTACTGGTAGACCTTTTCTGTGACGAAGTCCACGGTAACAAGCGATATCCAAAAGACGTTTAATATTCATTTGTGTTTCACTACGCAGCGCACCTTCAACCTTAAACTCGGCGTTAATTAAATTACGAATCGCTGTTTGCTCATCGTCATTCCATTGGTTAACTTTCTTGTCGAAAGAAATTGAAGCATCACTCAAGATTTGACGAGCGCGACTACGACCAATACCATATATGTATGTAAGTCCTATTTCGCCTCTTTTATTTTTAGGTAAGTCTATACCAGCAATACGTGCCATGTACTATTCTATCTTTAATTATAAATTATTATTACTTTTTGCTTTTGTAATTTTAGCCTTGACGTTGTTTGAAACGAGGGTTCTTTTTGTTTATTACATACAATTTCCCTTTACGTTTAACAATTTTACAGTCTGCACTACGCTTTTTTATAGCTGCTCTAACTTTCATTATTTATTATTTATCTTTTTCAAACAAACGATTATAACCCAAAGGCTATTTGTACCTAAAATTAATTCTGCCTCTACTTAAATCGTAAGGACTCATCTCAACACCTACTTTATCTCCAGGTAGAATTCTAATATAGTGCATTCTCATTTTACCAGATATAGTGGCTAGAATTTCATGCCCGTTTTCAAGTTTTACCCTAAACATAGCATTACTCATTGCTTCAATAATCTGACCATCCTGTTTTATTAACTGCTGTTTAGACATACTTTTTTTCGGGCTGCAAAGATAGGGAGATATTTCTCAAATAAATCCATTCTTTAAAAAAGTTTTTTTTTAATCAAAATAATCACATGTATTCCAGGCTACAAAAGTTTGTTTAGCGCTAAAATGGAGATAACCTACCACAATTATTCGTTCTCTTTCTTTTTCTTAGCAGTCTTTGGGGTAAGCATCAAGAACATTTTCTTGCCCTCGAGCTTAGGAAGACTTTCTGGCTGACCACAATCTGCCAATCTTTCGGCAAATTTTAAAAGAACCAATTCACCACGTTCCTTAAACATGATAGCCCTTCCTTTGAATTGAACATAAGCTTTCACTTTGTTCCCTTCTTTCAAAAATTTCTCAGCGTGTTTAGATTTAAAATCAAAATCATGGTCATCTGTTCCCGGTGTAAAGCGAACTTCTTTTACTTCACTTTGCTTAGCATTGGCTTTCATTTCTTTTTCCTTACGTTTTTTCTCGTAAAGAAACTTCTTGTAATCAATTGCTTTACAAACTGGTGGAGCTGCTGTTGGAGATATTTCTACCAAATCCAATTCCAATTGTTGTGCAATTTTCAAAGCCTCTTGTATTGGATAAACACCAACCGTAACATTGTCACCAACCAAACGAACTTGTAATGCCCTAATTCTTTCGTTGATACGGTGTTCTGGTTCTTGTTGTCTGTTGAAACGTGGATTGAATCTTCCACTTCCACCACTGTTGCTTTTAAATGGTAATGCCATTAAGACTTATTTAATTTAATTGTTACTTGTTATTTATAAATTTAATCGAAACTAGGTATATTTTTTATTCTCCGCTAGCTCTTTCAAAAATCTCTTGTTTTATATTAGCTATAAATTCTTCTAAAGTGAGAGATCCTGTATCTCCTTTTCCTTGACGTCTGATTGATAATCTATTTTCAGCCACCTCTTTTTCACCCACAACTAGCATGTAAGGGACTCTGCTTAATTCAGCTTCACGAATCTTCTTGCCAATTTTCTCTTGACGCTCATCTATCTCTACTCTAACTCCAACTTCTAAAAGTGAAGATTTAACGTGTTGTGCATATTCAATGAACTTGTCGCTGATGGGAAGTACTTTAACTTGTAATGGTGCTAACCAAACAGGGAATTTGCCTGCATAATGTTCAAGTAGGAACCCAATGAACCTTTCATGTGTTCCTAATGGAGCTCTATGAATGATTAATGGAACATCGCTTTCGTTGTTTTGAGTGGTATATTCCAATTTAAACTTCCTTCCACTATTGAAATCTACTTGATTAGTAGCAAGCGTAAATTCTCTACCAATAATACTCCAAATTTGTACGTCAATCTTTGGCCCGTAGAACGCAGCTTCATCTTGAACTTCTATGAATGGTGTACCGGTTTCTATCAAAACTTTACGAACCATTGCTTCTGTTTCTTGCCACAATTCTGGTGCATCTACATATTTCTTTCCAAGTTTAGCAGGATCGTGCAAACTTAAACGCATTACATACTTTTCAATACCAAAGATTTTAAAGTATTTTAAATACATCTCATTTACAGCCTTAAACTCCTCGAAAAATTGTTCTTTGCTACAATATATATGTGCATCGTTCATGTGAAGGCAACGTACCCTCATTAATCCAAACAGTTCGCCACTTTGCTCATAACGGTAACAAGTTCCATATTCGGCTATTCGATAAGGTAAATCGCGATAGCTCTTAGGTTCAGCAGCAAATATTTTATGGTGATGCGGGCAGTTCATTGGTTTTAGATAGTACTTTTCTCCGTCCATTTCCATTGGCGGAAACATACTATCGGCATAATAAGGCAAATGTCCACTAGTTAAGTAGATGCTTTCCTTGGCAATATGTGGTGTAACTACACGCTTATATCCGCCAGCGCCTTCTGTTTCTTTGGCTAACTTTTCTAATTCCTCAATTATTACCGTTCCATTAGGCATCCACAAAACCAACCCTTGTCCTATTTCATCATCCATTGTATAGATGCCCAATTCCTTTCCTAGCTTTCTATGATCTCTTTTCTTGGCTTCTTCAAGCATCAATAAATACTCATCCAACTCTTTTGGCGTAGGAAAAGTTATTCCATATAATCTTGTAAGCTGTTTATTCTTCTCATCACCTTTCCAGTAAGCTCCAGCAATATTGGTCAATTTAATTGCTTTGATAGCGCCGGTTGCAGGAATATGTGGCCCACGACATAAATCTGTAAAGGCACCTTGCGAATAGAAAGTAATCTCTCCATCAGTCAAATTAGTCAATAAGTCTAATTTATATTCATCACCTTTTTCTTTAAAATAGCTGATTGCATCTGCTTTAGCTATTTCTTTTCTGAGGAAGCGGTTATTTTGTTTAGCAAGTTCTTGCATTTTCTTTTCCAATCCTGCCAAATCTTCTTCAGTCAATTTTCTGTCGCCCAAATCCATGTCGTAATAGAACCCTTTATCCAATGCTGGCCCAACCCAAAACTTCACACCAGGAAAAGTAGCTTCTACTGCTTCTGCCATTAAGTGAGCTGAAGAATGCCAAAAAGTATTCTTTCCTTCATTATCATCCCATGTTATTAATTTGAGAGAAGCATCGTTATTAATAGGGCGGAAGGCATCCCAAACCTGACCATTTACACTTGCAGCTAGCACCTTACGTGCTAATCCTTCGCTGATAGATTTTGCAATATCCAAAGCACTCGAACCGTTTTCATATTGCCTTACAGCACCATCAGGAAAAGTAATATTTATCATATTTATATCAACCCTTTATTTAAACAAAGTTTGCAAATGTAGTAAATGAGTTGATGAATTGTATCGTTTATTAATGATTAGGCTTTTATAGATGGTTTTGAATAATCTTTTTCATAGTTTTTTGATGATTCTAATAAAAACTTCTGCTTACTAATTGTGTCATTCACCTAAACAGAAAATTAAATTCCTCAGAATTAGCCTTTCAATCGTTAAACCAAATTATAAATACATCATCGTTTCATAAAACGTTATAGTTTACTATTGCACCTTATTACTTTAGAAAAACCTTTAACTATTTTTTTTAATAAGTCTCGATTAATTTGCACGCTTATGAAATTTATCTTTACTCAAATATTAATATTATTTACTACCATCTGCTTCTCTCAGAAGCTTACTGGTATATGGAGAGGATATTTCGTTAATAATACACATTTTCACCTTCGATCGGGGCAATTTGTTGAAGATAAATATAAATACGAAGTTCAAATAAATGATTTGCCAGACAACTCCATTCAAGGGGTAACCTACTCTTACAGGGATGTAAATGAATTTTATGGTAAGGCCGCTATTCAAGGTATTTTTAACAAAAAAGGAAAGACATTGCTGATAAGAGAGACTAAAATGCTAGAATTGAAGACCAATGATCAATCTACAGCATGCCTGATGACTTGCTATTTAGAGTATAAAAAATCTGCTGACGGCACTAAAGAAACACTTACAGGAACTTTTAGTGGTGTGAGCGAAGTAGCAGGTTCGCCCTGTAGTGACGGAACCGTTTACTTAGAAAGGAAGTATACCACAGATTTTACGAAAGAAGATTTTTTGCTTAAAAAGAACATCCTTCCTAAGCGCAAATTGGCCCCTTTGGCAGTAAAGCCTTCTGCTAAGCAGAACTTAATTAAACCAGGGGCAGAAGACTTTATGGTGTCTACCGAAGTAAAGAAAAAAAATAATTCGGTTGTTAAAGAGGAAATAGATACGGTAAAATTGGTGCCGCATCAGCTTCCAACTAATCCAAACATAAATTCTGATACAGTTGTAGAAATAAATAGAGACACCGTATTACAGATACCTGAGGTTTTACTGAAACGTGAGAATGTATTGACACAAACTTTTATTGTAGATAGTGAGGAAGCAAGAGTGGAATTTTTTGATAATGGACAAATAGATGGAGACACCATCAGCGTGTACCATAACAACATAAAAATTGTGAATCGTAAAAGACTTACCTACTCCCCTATCACAATGAATATTCATATAGAAAAGAATAACCCCAATTATGACTTTATTGTAGTGGCCGAGAACTTAGGGGCAGTACCTCCAAATACAGCATTAGTTGTTATCACTTCAGGAACAAAGCATTATGAGATTAATATTGCTTCGGATGAGCAACGCAATGCCAAGATTGTTTTGCAATACCAAAAAGCACCGCAAAAAAAGTGAGTTTTTAGATATGAGATATTAAATATGAGATATTAGAAAAAAAGAGAGGCTGCTCCAATTAGGGCAGCCTCTCTTTTAATATTTACTCAAACCCTAATAACTCATATCTAATATCTCACAACTAATAGGTTTCCTGTGGCCACCAAGCCCAACTTGTTAGCATAATTTGTTTTGGCCCTAACCAAATCACTTAATTGGGTGGTTACCGTAAAGTTTGCATTGCCAGTACAGCCTACTATTATGGCATTCACTTTTGGCGCAATGGCATCATCTGCCTCTTTACTTAAATCTGTTACTACTCAATTCATGTCTATATTTTTTTAATTTATTGATTCAATATACTGTTCGACCAATATGTTTAACCTTAGAACAAAGAAGAAATGCGGTGGAACTAATTAGTTTCATCGCATAACTAAGAAGAAACACGGCATAACTAATTAGTTTCATCGTATAACTAATGAGAAACACGGCATAACTAATTAGTTTCATCGTATAACTAATGAGTAATGCGGCGGAACTAATTAGTTTCATCGCATAACTAATGAGAAACGCGGCATAACTAATTAGTTTCAAAGAGGGAGGCATACCAAATACGCCTCCCTATCTCGTTGGAGAGATGTATAAAACAAGGTGATTAAAGTGGAAAATGCCTGTAGGGAAGGCTTTGAAAGGGGAAAAACTAAAAGGAAGCGCCACGAGAAAATATTTTATGAGTGAAAAATACTTGTCTGGCAGAAGCGCTTTACCAAACTTTCAAAACCCCATTTCCTCGCTTGAGACCGCAGAGTAGGTTATTGAATGAGGGGAATAAAGATTTGGGGGGAGGGTTTTGTGTAGAGACAAGGCATGCCTTGTCTCTACAGCCCCACATTCTGTGAAATCTTTTCTTTTATATTTGTGAATAGTTAAGAAACAATTATAAATTACATGCATGAGAATCTAAGGCTTATTTTAGGAATAATTTGCGGAATCCTTTTGATAGCAAAAACTCAACTCCATCTTTATGTTGATAAAAAAAATGGTTATCCTAAAAATCAACCTTGGGGGGGAATACTAACCCTTTGCTTATCCTTCCATATTTTGAGAAAGTAAATGAATCTACAAAAAGACTTAAGCTATATTGTAATATTATTTTCGGGTTGTATATTTTATTATTTCTAATAATGGGTTTCTGCTTATGAGTATATTCATTATATCTCCTTTTCCATACTTTTCACTATCATTCGTCGTTGCGTCTTTTGACCAACAACAATAAACTCCAGACATCTCGTACGATGTTGGTGAAAACACACAACATCGGCGGTGCAATTAAACCTGTCAGGTCTTTGAGACCTGACAGGTTTACTGTTTGGGTACTCGCATAGTGCGTGAGGGATTGAAGTGGAAATACTTTTTGTCCCTTCTTAAGGCAAAAAGATTGTAAGATAAGCGAGAGAAAATAATTAATAATTATTTGAACGAAGGTTACGAACGTAGTTCTGCCCGACCCACAGAGGCACGCCCAAGAAGATTTTATAGCGATAACATTCCACTTTTTACTTACTACATCCCACTCTTGACTTCCTGACAATGACTTTCTGCTTACAACTTACTCGTACGCCCTACATTTGCGGCTCATAAAAAAGGATACAAATGCTGATTGGCTTTCAAAACTTAACGTTCGAATTTGGTGCAAGGGTGATTGTGGAAGATGCTACATGGCACATAAACCCGGGCGAACGCATTGGATTGATAGGATATAATGGTACGGGAAAATCTACGCTGCTAAAGGTTTTGGTGGGTCAGTATTTGCCGTCTAAGGGGTCTGTTGAGAAGGGAAGAGGTACTACAATTGGTTACTTACACCAAGATCTGTTGAGCTTTGATACCAACGAAAGTATATTGGAAGTGGCCATGGGTGCCTTTGAAAGAGTGCGCGAATTGGAGAAAGAAATAGAAGAACTGGGCATAGAACTGGAAACGAATGAGAACGAAGAACTGCTTATAAAATATACCGACCTACTGCACGAAATGGATGTATTGGATGGCTATAACATTCAATATAAAACGGAGGAAGTGTTGCACGGGCTTGGATTTACCACCGAGCAAATGGGCAAACCCTACAAGGAATTTAGTGGTGGATGGCGTATGCGGGTGTTGCTTACCAAGATGATATTGCAAGCCCCCGATGTATTGCTACTGGATGAACCTACCAATCACTTGGATTTACCGTCTATTGAGTGGTTGGAAAAATACCTCCTCCACTATCAAGGAAGTGTGGTGATAGTGAGCCACGATAAATATTTCTTGAACCGTATGGTAAATAAGATTGTAGAGATTTATCAGCAGGAGCTTCATATATATTCTGGCAACTACGAATACTATGAAACAGAAAAGGCATTGCGCATAGAAATGCAACAAAGGGCTTTTGAGAATCAGCAAGACTACATCAAGCAACAAGAAAAGTTTGTGGAGCGTTTTAAAGCGAAGGCGAGTAAGGCTGCAATGGCGCAAAGCATTATGAAGAGGCTGGACAAGATAGAACGGATTGAGAATGTGGAGATGGAAAGGCCGAACATAAGGATAAACTTTCAGTTGAATAATCAACCAGGAAGGGTATTGGTAACGCTGAAAGATATTCATAAGCAATATGGCAATAATGTTATTGTAGATAAGGGTTTTGCGGAGATAAACCGTGGCGACAAGATTGCATTGATTGGGGCAAATGGTAAGGGAAAGAGTACATTACTACGGATAATTGCCGGAACAGAAGAAAACTTTGAAGGCGAAAGAGTGTGGGGACATAATGTAGACAGTAGCTTTTATGCTCAGCACCAACTAGAAGCATTAACGATGGATAACACCATTTTGGAGGAGATGCAAGAGAGTAGAAGTGGCAAGACGGATCCTGAATTGAGGGGTTTGTTGGGCTGTTTTCTTTTTGGTGGAGACGATACGGATAAGAAGATAAAAGTATTGAGTGGAGGGGAAAAAGCTAGGGTGGCATTGGCAAAGGTTATTGTGAGTAAGAGTAACTTTTTGATGCTAGATGAACCCACCAACCACTTGGACATGCACAGCGTGGAACTCTTGGCAGAAGCCTTGGATAAATACGAGGGAAGTTTGATATTAGTAAGTCACGATAGGTTCTTTGTTTCAAAGACTGCCAATAAGATTTGGGAAATTGTAGATCATGAAATAAAAGAGTTTAAGGGTACTTATACTGAATATGTTGAGTGGAAGGAGCGTATGGCTAAACATGCAAAGGAACAAAGCCGTAAAGCCGCCATTGAAGAAAAACCTGCCGCAAAAGCAGCAGAACCACAAAAGAATAAACAACAAGAGGCTCCTACCAAGCCAAGAGTAGATAATACGGAGTTGAAGAAACTGCAAAACAGGTTTAAGAAGGCGGAAGATGAACTGGAGAAACTAAAAGCAGAGAAAGTTACCATTGAACTAGCATTAGCTGCACCTGATAGCTACAAGGATGCTGTGAAGTTTGCAGAAACAGAAAGGCACTATAAGGAAATAAATGCTAAGATTAAATTGGCAGAAGCTCATTACGAAGAATTGTTTGAGCAGATAGTGGAGATGGAGGGGTAAGGCTTAGTTGTTAGTGCTTAGTTATTAGTGGTTAGACATATAAAAAACACCTTTATGTTTACAAATGAACAGATTAAGGCTGCACATTCAAAGGTGAAGAGCGGCGCCGATTTCCCTAGTTACATACAAGAAATTAAAGAACTAGGCGTATTACGTTATAAGGCTTTTGTAGCAGATGGGAATGTTGATTACTATGGAGAGAATGATTACAAAGTGTCTTCGGGTAGTAAATATGAAAGTCTAGATGTAGTTGATACAAGTGATAAAGTTCAGTTTGAAGCTGACCTTAAAGCACATCAACAAGGCAAAACTAATTACCCCACCTTTTGTAGCGACTGCGCCAAATCTGGCATAGAAAAGTGGGAAGTAAATATGGAAAAGATGACCTGCACCTATTTTGATAAAGCAGGCAATGAACTATTGGCTGAGATAATTCCTGCACCGTAGGGAAGTTATAGTTATGAAATATTAGATATGAGATATTAAACAATGCGCTTGCATTTAATACTTTTCCATTGTACGAAATAATAATTTAGATTTGCCTAAAATATTATTTCAGCATGGATAACTTATCTACTACCGAAGAGAACTACATAAAGACCATTTACCATTTGCAACAGTCCGATGCAAATGTTGGCACCAATGAAGTTGCCGCCAAACTAAACACCAAAGCAGCCTCTGTTACCGACATGCTTAAAAAGCTGAACGCTAAACAAATACTCAATTACGAAAAATATAAAGGCTTCTCACTGAGCGATGAAGGGCAAAAGATTGCCTTGGGCATTGTTCGCAAGCATCGCTTATGGGAATTCTTTTTGGTAGAGAAACTAAACTTCCGTTGGGATGAAGTACACACCATTGCCGAAGAGTTGGAACACATAAGTAGTGGTTTATTGGTAGAAAGACTAGATAGCTTTTTAGGGCATCCCAAGTTCGACCCTCATGGAGATCCTATACCGGATAGTAATGGGAAAATAGAAGTGCAACCACAGATAAATCTTGTAGATCTACCCATCGGAAGTTCCGCCAAGGTTAGTGCAGTGGGGAGCCAATCATCAGAACTATTAGAACTACTTACCCATAAAAACATAGCCATTGGAACATCTATCAGTGTAATAAGAAAATTCTCATTTGATAATTCTCTAGAGATAGAAACAAATGCCTCTATCCCTTTCACCATCAGCCGCGAACTAGCATTGGCTTTATTTGTAACATTATTAAAAGAAAATTAACCCATGGATAAATCGAACTTACACCACGACACTTCACTCGGAGAAGTAAATTCATCGGTAGATATAAATTCTCATAAAGGTTTCAGAAGAATACTAGCCTACTTTGGTCCTGCCTACTTGGTAAGTGTGGGTTACATGGATCCTGGCAATTGGGCTACCGACTTACAAGGCGGCGCACAGTTTGGGTATCGCCTCATTTGGGTATTGCTAATGAGCAACTTAATGGCGTTGTTACTACAAAGCCTGAGTGCAAGGTTGGGTATAGTGCGCCGAAAAGATTTAGCACAAGCAAATAGAGAAGTATATCCGCCCGTAATAAATTTCTGTTTGTATATACTTGCCGAACTAGCCATTGCAGCCTGCGACCTCGCGGAAATATTGGGCATGGCAATAGGTATTAATCTACTTACTGGCCTTCCTTTAATATGGGGTGTTTCCATAACTGTACTAGATACATTTCTGTTAATGTGGCTTCAAAAACTAGGAATCAGGAAATTGGAGGCTTTCATTTTGGGACTGGTATCCATCATTGCTTTATCTTTCTTGGTAGAGTTAATATTTGCAAAACCGAATTTCAATGATGTAGTAAAGGGATTCATCCCCACCAAATTAAATAAAGATTCCCTGTATATAGCCGTGGGTATTATTGGTGCTACGGTAATGCCACACAATTTGTACTTACACTCGGCATTGGTACAAACCCGAAAAATAAGTTCTGGATGGGAAGGTATCAGGCGTGCATTGAAATATAATTTCATTGATAGTTTCATTGCGCTAAATGGTGCATTCTTTGTAAATGCAGCTATATTGATACTTGCTGCAAGTGTTTTCTACACAACAGGACACACTGGTGTTGCTAAAATAGAAGATGCTTCCAGATTACTTAGTCCGCTGTTGGGCAATAAGATGGCCCCAACCATATTTGCCATTGCATTAATAGCTTCAGGTCAGAGCTCCACCATTACTGGCACACTAGCAGGTCAAATAGTGATGGAAGGTTACCTTAGTTTGCGTTTAGACCCTTTATTGAGAAGACTAATTACCAGATTAATAGCCATTGTTCCGGCAGTGGTGGTTATCTATTTTTATGGAGACGCAAAAGTGGATGACTTACTGATATTTAGTCAGGTTGTATTAAGTCTTCAACTTGGGTTCGCCATCATTCCTTTGATACACTTTGTTAGTGACAAGGTTTCAATGGGAGAATTTGCTATCGATTTAAAAACTAAAATAGCCGCATGGGTTATAGCCATTATTCTTGTTTATTTGAATGTGCAGTTGGTTGTAGGTAAAATGATGGAAGTTTACGAAACAGATGGCAACTTATTACTCAAAATAACGATTAGCTTAGTTGCATTAATCATAGCTTGGCTGTTTATTGCGATGACGATCATACCACTAGCACAGAGAAGAAGGCTTCGCCATAGTGCCGACATGCACCCAGAAGCATTGCCGCTTGTAAACCTTAAGATTCGACCAATTAAAAATATTGCCATCGCCCTTGATTTTAGTAATAACGACGGAAAATTGATTGCAGAAGCAATTGGTCAAGGAAAAATGGATGCTCAATACACATTATTACATATCATTGAGAGTGTATCAGCCAATTATTTAGGCGCCTCTAGTGACGATGCTGAAACGCAAAAAGACAGACAGAGATTGCAAGAGTATGAAAAACAATTGACTGCATTAGGCTATAAAGTTTCTACAAAGCTTGGCTATAGAAACAGGGTAAAAGAAATAGTGAGGCTAGTAAAAGAAGCCGATGCTGATATGCTGATTGTTGGGGCACACAGGCACAGAGGATTAAAAGATTATCTTTTTGGGGAAACAATTGATGCAGTGCGGCACGATTTGGATATTGCTATTTTGATTATCAATGTGTATGCAACAGCTGAATAGATTTTAGTGGTTTTAAACCATACAACGTAGAACAGAGTTTCAATTAATCAATTCACTATTCATTTAATAATATGACAGATAGACTAAAAAGTTTATTAATCTATGCTTCAAAATGTGTAACCGGCACATTAATCGTCTTCATGGGGGCTTCACTAATGCATTATAAAGAAATTGCTTGGTGCATTATTTCTGTCATGTTGGTACTGTCTCCAGATGGGCGGGAGTCTGTTCCATTGGCCATTACACGTATAAAGGCAAACCTTGTTGGGGCTTGTTCTGGAATGATTTGCTTATGGCTATATCCAACCAATATGTGGATGATTTGCCTTGGCCTAACCACTACACTGTCTTTTTGTTATTTGTTTAAACTAGATTCAGGAAGTCGTTCTGCACTTGCTGCCACGATAATTTTAATGCTACACGAAGAAGGCAAACATGTGTGGGATACTGCGCTCGAAAGGGTTATATCAGTTTTTGCAGGTTGTTTAGTCGGTTTGGCTGTTACATTCATCTTTCATTTCAAGTCTCAGTACAAAGAAATTGCAAAACCATCCACACGTATTGATGAGGCATAATGAGTCTGTGAAAGATAATCATCTAAGGAAAGTAACACTTATTTAAAGATTGTAATTAATGACAACAATGATTGCATTGTTTCTCATTAGTATTTGAATCGGAGGAAATAGACGACAGGCACATGTAACATTCGCGAAATAACTGTCATCTAAAAATAAATTTCACAATTAATTAATATTGGATTGTTTATCCTATATATTTGCAATGTGATTTAAAAAAAAGGGTCACTCTGTAGAAACAGACTGACCTCTAACGATTGCTTGCCATATGAAAAATTCTTCTTAGTAATTTGAGCCTTTTAAAGTAGCTTAACTTGCTTCGAACTTTGACCTCTCACGATAAACTTGCTCCTCTAACGATTGCTGCCTTTTTTTTTAGGAATGTTTATTTCCTTTATTGTTACACAAAAGTAACGCTACTCAAACGCCATTAGGTACCAACTTAATGGCGTTTTTATGATACCAAACTAACATATTAAAGCTAAAGTCCTTACTAGTATTGAGTTTCAGTAAATCATCTTTATGATACCCAAGTTTAAAATCGGGGTATAAAAAAATTATTTTAGGCAGTGAAAAAGCATAAAAAACAATGATTTTAGTCAGTTTTGCTAAAAGGGTACTCTATTATGCTAGTTATTTTTTTAAATGTTGTCTCTAGATAAATTACCAAGTTAATATTTAAAATAGTATTAAACTAACCTACACTCTCAGGGCAAACGCATTTAATTTTTTTTATACCACATAGCCACAGTAGGCACATAGCTTTTATTATTTCAGGCAGATAAAACGCTTCGCTTTAAGGTCACATAGCGTTGTAAGCCTGTATATCCCCGTCTATGTGGCCTTAAAGCGAAGCGTTTCCTTACTGAACACTATGTGGCTATGTGACTATGTGGTATATTTTATCCAATTAATTTTAGTGCGTTTGCCCTGCATACACTCTCCTAAAGCTTGACATCCTATGTACTCTACTAAGCATATAAAGCCCTCAGCTAGGCTTGGAAAGTCTTACGTTACTTCTCAAAAGTCTTCTACTTTACACAGAAAGCCCTCAGCTAGGCTTGAAAAGTCTTCAACTAAGCTCCAAAAGCCAAGCAGAGGGGTTAGCCCAGCCTTATTTAAAGCTAGTTCAGCTATGCTAGAGGCTAATTTACCCAAATTGAGCATTTTATTATGCCAAGCTGAACACTTTTCCAGCCAAGCTGAGCAATCGTCAAGCCAAGCTGAACATTTAGTAAGCCATGTCTAAGGCTTTGCAAGCTATAAATTCAACTACAAAAGCTTTACACCGTCAACTTAAACCCACAAAAAAAGCTACCACAACACCTGTGATAGCCTCTTTACAATATCAATTGTCAATTACCATTTGTCAATTATTTCATAAACACCTCAAAGCCACCCGCATCCGTTGTGCTAAGGTTGGTAACAACAATATTTACCCATTCTTTCGGCAAATGAGCCGAAGTAAATCCATTTACTCTTATTGCATTAGCACTACTGCCACCTACATTTAGTATTTGCAACATTGTTTTCTCTGTATTTGCAAAAGGTTTATTAGGGTTAATGCCCGACAATACCATTACTACCCCTTCCCCAATAGTATTTACAGAGCCTACACTTGCAGATGCACGTGTAAAATACTTAAGATCCAAAGCATCTTTTGCATCAGAAACACCTTTATCTGTTTTTGCCACAATACGCACATTTGCCAATATAGCATTAGTCTTTATCATTAAATTGTGCTGAGACACTTCCACCAATGTCGTTACCTCATTATAATGCTGTAACATGGTAGCTTGTATTCCTTTTAGCACCGCCATATACAAAATATCAGCCTGATAAATAGAAACATCCAAAGTGCTTGGTACGCCCTTAGTATTTGTCTTTACAAATGAAGTGTTCACATCCGTAATTTCAGACGATTTAATAACGCCCACTGTTAGTTTAGCTTTATCCTGAGCGGGAGTAAGAACTATTTTTGCCAATGTTAAAATAACATCTGTAGAGGCCGTGTTTGTTTCAATTGTTGTAATCTGTGTCGTTGTAAGTGGTGAAGTAACTGTAATAGCCGTTGCCATACTTTTAAGTTTTAAATGTTAATCAATTTTCAACCTAATAAGTGGTGGGCAATTCTGTTGGTGAACACTCAATTTTTAATGTACAACCATAAACCTTAAAACTTACCGTAAAGAGCTTCCTTTTTCTTTTTCGCTTATCTGATGCAAGATTAGGCTATAACGTTCATAACTACCGAATGATTCTAATCATGTAAATTTCAATTTGTGTAACACATACACTTTTCACTCATTATTTCAGAAGTGTGATTGTAAAATTCTCAGCTAGTTTGTGAACGTTACATTTATTGCTAAAATCTAAAAATGGGGTGCTGGTGAATTACTCTGTAAAGTGCTGAAGATTACTAAATAGGTATATAAAAGGAATAAATATTATGTACATATCTTATCTTAATAAACGTCGGCAACAGATGAGCTGTAAATTTAAGTTTTAAAATAGGGATTTTAGATATGTGTTAATTTAGTAACCATAAAGTCCATGAAGGGATTTATGAACTAGCACTCCGATTTTCGAGCATTACTTTACAAGTTGGAAATTCATGGGCTAGAAGTAGTATTCATGGGCTAGAAGTGAAACGATACTGCAAAAACATTAGCAAACCACCTTAGCGAAGCCACAAGTGACACACTTGCGGTAGCAGCGATGACACTGATTTAACTTGCGGTAGCAGCGATGACACTGATTTAACTTGCGGCAGCGGGGATTCATGGGCTAGACGTAATAAACAGATTATACCCCCAATGTCCCCTCCAATGTTCTGCCAAACTCATTTTCATTCTCATAATTATAGAATGGAACACCCGTAATTAGATAGTTATCTGAATCTATTTTAATGGTCTTTTCTTCTTTTCTAATTTGCTGAAGAAATTCCTCTTTCCATTTATCATTTGCAATCAAATGAGCCCCTTTAGGCTCTATAAATACTTGATAGGTAAGGTCTTTCTTATCCTTCTCTTTGCAGAACAAGATAAAATCTGGCTCAAATGCCCTGCCTTGTTTGTCAATTATTTTTAACTCTCTTTCATTACGTATTAGATAAATATTGGTGAATTTGTTTGAGAACAATTCAAAACGTTTTTTAAACATTTTTACAAATGCCTTCTCTTCATTTGTACCATGGTTTGCATTATAAACATACCAAGGTTCGTGTAAAACCAATGCTTCTTGCCCATCCTCTCTTTCACTTCCTTTGGGAACTTTAATTTCTTTGTCTTTAAAGACCTTGTGAACGTATTCTTTTACATAGTCAGAACCCTCAAATTCGACTAGGTTGGACTTTATTTCTTGTTCAATATCTCTTAACAATCCTTGAAGGGCAAGTAAATAGTCGCTATTGTTTATAGCTCCTAACCTTGACTTTGAGCCCTTAAAATCAATCTCCAAGCTTCCTAGATATTCTTTACTTTCTATAAATTGGGTTATTGAACCGATGTTTGGAAAGTATCTTACTATGCTTTCAAAATAATAGAAAGGATTTTGTGATAATGCAAAACGGATTACATGTTTTGGAATATCAACTAGCTTTTTGGGGATTATTCCATCCTCTTCCGTAAAAGACTCTTCCTCCTTTGTAAAAACATTAGTCATCTTACCACCACCCGAAGAAAGGGTGTAAGTAAAGTTTCTCTTTGAAACGCCAAAGTCAGCAAACGACTTTACATTGTCATAACTCTTTTCAACTTTTCTATTATATACAACCTTTCCAGTTTTATAAAAATCACTTTCCTTAAACTCTAGTTTCAGTGAAAGTTGTTTAGTCACCAAATTATCTTCATCCTCATAAATGCCAGATAAAACAAGGGCTTTCTTTAATTCCGAAATATATCGGCTATCTTCTTTTGTATGATAATACAATTCCTCCAGTATCTTTAAATCATTGGTTTGGTCATCATCATATTTTCTGGTGTATTTATCCTGCCCTTCTTCCATTGCAAATGGAAAATATCTTGCACCTCTACCTATCAATTGCGCTTCCGACAATGTCGTTGCCCCAACCGTAGTATTTGTTCCTCCTGTATTTTGTCCTTCATATAAACGAACTATATCAAACAAATTCAAGACATCCCAACCTTCATTCAATTTCTGTACAGCAAATACTGCACGTATAGGATTGTTTTCGTCTTCCAAAGTGTTTAAAAGCAACTGATTTTTCTCTGCTTCTTCATCATTATTTGCACTAATGCAATTCTCGAAACGGAAATTAGATTTTATCCTTCTTACTATTTCTGCCGATGAAATGCTTTTTGAATCAAAGAAACTAAAAGCTTTCTGAACGATAGGTACTGTTGCAGTTTCTCTTATTTGGTCAATTAAATAAGTAGAAAGGATGTCTATTAAATGATGGAAGTTTACCTTATTCTGTTCGGATTCTTTTATCGTTTTCTTTGCCTTAAAGAGGATAACAGGTTTAAGATTGATATTATTTGAAGTGGCTAATACTTGACGATACAAGTTTAAAATCAATGCTTGCACAATTCGTTCTTGCTCGTCATATAAAGACCTAACCAGATTTATTTCTTTTGAATACTTATCAATTCTAAATTGGGCAAGGTCATACTTAAAAATTACCTTGTCTTGATACTTCTTTAATATTTCGGCATTGTCATAATCAAGGGTAGCAGTAAATTCCAATAGTATGTTATCAAAATTCTGCTTCAATATTTCCATTACAGTGCCTTCCCAACTGCCAAAGAGGTCGCCATTGTTTTTTGTTGCCGAACTTAAATGGTGCGCTTCGTCCGCAATCAATACCATTTTAGTATCCTTAAAATCTTCATAGGTTACACTATTTTCCTTAGTGTTGTTTAGGTCAATATGAAGTTGCTGAATTGTAGTAAATTTTATGTTGATATTTTGCGCATCAGCACTTTCAAAGGTGTCCGTTTCCTTTATGCAAACCTCTTTACCGTCAATGACTATTTTGCTATTGAATAAATATTTCGAAGCCTGTGGATTTAAAAAGTTGTCTTTTGTTTTCTTGATGATATTGTTTGAGTTTACAAAAAACAAGAAGTTCCGATACCCTTTTTCATACAAGTACAACATCAGTCCAGCCATTACCAAAGTTTTACCGCTACCTGTTGCCATATTATACAATAAGTGCATTGGCTTTTTGGGCTTGCCAGTAAAGTCTTCTGTATGGCAAAGAATAAACCGCTGAAACGACTCTATTTGATAAGGTCTTTGACCATACCCTGGTTTTAGATTATCAGTGATGTAGTTGGGAACAGGAACTCTAGCAATTTCTCTTTTACCAAATTCCTCTACCAATGTGTTATATAAAAAACTCATGGTTTCTATTTTTTAATTTGATAAAAGTCTTTAGTTAGTTTCTTCTCTTCCAGGGTATTAGCAAAGTCCTTATCGTCTAGTGAAGATAAGTTTACATACAGTTGGTTAAAGTCTAAAAGTTTAAGTAGTATTTGCTTTTGATTTAAAAGTGTGTCTAATTTAAATGCTTCCAAGTGTTTCTCTTGTTCTTGTATTTTCACATTATAGTTAAGGAAAGACTTTGCCTTCATATCCTCCCATATTCCTAGAATTGACTCTGTATCTTTGGCTGCTTCTATTTGTTCAATAAAAGATTGATTGTACTTTTTTAGTTCTAGGTAAACAAATTGACCGCCTCCTTTCCATTCTACCGATTCGCTAATTCCTCCTTGTTCACCTGCAATAACTTTTTTTAATCTTTCAACAGTTACATTCTCAATATAATCCATTTGCTCAGTTGTAATAAACTGCCTTTTCATTTTAAGCGCAACTGCTGCTGTAGTTCCGCTTCCCGCAAAAAAGTCTAAAACAATATCGCCGACATCTGAACCTATATTAATAATTCTTTCAATTAGTTTTTCTGGTTTTGGGGTATCAAACTCATTTACCGAACCAAACAATTTTAATATCTCAGCAGTTGCTGAATTATTTTGTGGTAAGTCTTCCCAAAATGTACCAACAGAGACACCCTCATGTTTTAAATCATCAAAAAATCTTTTGAGTTTTGGTTTCCCATTGCCATCCTTTCCGAAATAGATTTCATTATTAGCTATTAGCCTATTTATTGTTTCTTGATTGTATCTCCAATTCCCGTTTGAAGAAGGAAAGTGTTCCTCCCCAGTATTTGGATTTATTATCGCAAAATGTAAAGAATCTACACCTCTACCTCCTTTAACATTTGCCATCAAGTTATCTGCTGACCAATTTCCTTTAGGATGATTGTCGGGGTTTGTATATCGTCCTTTTTGCTCTTCAGTTCTAGGCTTTTTATTTAACTTATACTCTTCAGTTTTTGAGTAAAGTAAAATATTTTCGTGTGTTGCTCCAATTACTTTATCATTTGGTGGACCTCCTCTCTTTTTCCAAATAATATTCACAATAAAATTTTCTATTCTAAAGATGTCATCACACAAGACTTTTAAATAGTCTTTGTACTTATCGTCCATTTGGATAAATATAACTCCATTTTTTGAAAGTAACTCTTTCGCAACTTCAAGTCTATTTTTCATGAAAGTTAGCCATGATGAAACAGAAAAGCTGTCATTATATTGAAACCCATCTTTACCAGTATTATATGGCGGGTCTATATAAATCAGCTTTACCTTCCCTGTAAATTCCTTCTTTAAAGAATGAAGTGCTAATAGATTGTTCCCTTTAATTATTAAATTGTCCGTAATCGTTCCGTTTTCGTTTCGGTTGAAACCACCCCGCCCTTCGGGCACCCCTCCAAAAAGGGGAATTACGCCTTCGGCGGTGTAGCGTTTGGCATTGGTTAAAACCTTGGGTTCTAATAGTTGGGTTATTTCGTCTTGTGCAAGGGTTTCATTGAAAAATATTTCTTCCCTTTTGTCTTCTTCACGGCTTTGTCCGCCTTCCAGAATGCAGTCTTTAAAAGGCCAAACCAAGGCAACTTCATTTCGTTGCTTCAAATATTTACCATCTATGGTTAAACCTACTTTGTTTTTATAAGCCGTGTAGCTATCATTTAAATAATTCTTTTGCTCTAGAAATTGAATGAAGAAAGATTGGTTAAATACCAAAGCTCCTTTTATCTCTTTAAAAAAAGCTGCTTTCAATTCTGACTCATCAAGCAATAAGCCTAGCAAATCAGCATCATATTCATAAGCTTTTTCAATAACTACCCATTTCTTTAGTTCGCCGTCATCAGTAACGTAGTTGGGTTCTTTTTGTAGTGTGTTTTGTAAAGCATTTAATAGTTTCATAAGCAGTTGTTGCAACTGCATTACCAATGCTTCAATAGAATAAAAGAAGAGAAAAAAATAGGTGCAATCCTCCGCTTATTATTCTATCGCAGAAAGGTACCTGAGAGAACCGTAGCAAAATAGAAAACAGCAAGAAGATGCACCCTTTCGGATGCATCGCTTGTACTGTTTCTCTTTGCTTATATAAAAATTCTCAGGTTTTATCTGCAGAGAAACACTTAGCAACGCAATGCGTTAAATAATATGTTTGTTATACGTTTATATCAATAATCAATTTTATTTTGGTCAAATATATTTATTGTAGGGTTAGCAAGTAATAATTATATCTAAGTTGCTGATATAATATTATCTTAATATTACTGTGTGTTTAGTTTTAATAGATACAACTCACAGCCCCGCGTTATCAATAAGAATACTCTGAGCAAGATTTGGCAACTTTTAAAAAGTTGCCAAATCTAATAAGCCCCCAATAGCAATAAGGGCTACAATCTCGGCCACTCAATTCCTCCCTCCCCAAAAAATAAATAAAAATAAATCCCCATTACCAACTTAATTAGTGCGCTCTTATCACAGAATGATTGGTTTGGTGTAAGGATGCCGCCTCTTTATTGGGTCTCGAACTTTAAATATTGGGTTTTAAATGACTATCCGCTATTTGGTAGCAGATGTTTTGAACACAGTGAACGTCTTTGCGAGGCACGAAGCAATCTTTTGCCAATAAAATTAGATTGCTTCGTGCCTCGCAAAGACGGCGAGATGATGGAGAACATAAAAACAAATTACCAAATAGCGGATAGTCATAGGGTTTTATGAATAACTTCTCACAGTATTCCCCCGCTGCCGCAAGTCAAATCAGAGTGCCGCACAGACTCGCTGCTACCGCAAGTGTGTCACTTGTGGCTTCGCTATGATAGTTTGCTAATGTTTTTGAAGCATCATTTTTACTATAACTATTTGATTGTAGCGTATCCACAAGTGAAACACTTGCGGTAGCAGCGAAGATTGTAGCGAGTGGGAAGCCTAAGCTAGTCGGAGTCCCCCCGCTGCCGCAAGTCAAATCAGAGTGCCGCACAGACTCGCTGCTACCGCAAGTGTGTCACTTGTGGCTTCGCTAAGATAAATCCAATAACAAAAAATAAAAGTATAACCCTATTGTATTAAAATGCAGTCTCTTTGCAGCAAGATGAGTAGGAACTATAAATTTCATAACAAGGCAGGATTGTACTTTGTAAGCTTTGCCACAGTATATTGGCTTGATATTTTTGTACGGGAACTGTATCTGACAGCAGTATTGGAAAACTTGGATTACTGTAGAAAGAATAAAGGGCTTGAAATATATTGTTGGTGCATCATGTCGAGCCACATACACTTGATAATAAGGGCAAAAGATAATAACCCAGAGATGGTTTTGGGAAAGTTTAAAGAGTTTACATCCAAGCAATTACATAAATTGATAATGGAGAATCCGCAAGAAAGTAGAAAAGAATGGCTGTTGTGGATGATGAAACGGGCTGCCGAAAAGAATTGCAACGTAACCAATAGCCAGCTTTGGCAACAACACAATCAACCAATAGAGTTGTGGTCGCAAGATGTGATAGAACAAAAACGGGATTACATACACAATAACCCGGTTGTGTCTGGCTTGGTAACAGAACCGCAACACTGGAAATACAGTAGTGCCATAGATTATGCTGGTGGCAAAGGACAACTAGACATTGATTTTCTATA
>CANCVE010000027.1 GCA_947381435.1 Chitinophagaceae bacterium | reverse complement strand
GCATTGTTCATGGCTATTAAAAACATTGAAAAAGCATGGACACGCCCTATTGCAAACTGGCAATTAATATTAAACCAATTTCTAATTATTTTTGAAGCAAGATGTAATATTTAAAAAGCCAGTTTACACAAACTACTTTATACTCTCTCATTCAAAAATAAAAAAATGGGGCTCCAATTTGATCAACCAAATTAGAACCCCATTTTACAAACTATTCTCAATCCCTTATTTATTGGTAACCCTAAACATGATATTGCCAATTCCAGTTGGATTAAACACCACAACCGAGCTATATCCATTGTTCATCCCTAACTCTTCCCCTACCTTTAGCAAGGTCTCCATACCAAGTCCTTTCTTCCCCTGAAAAACACTGAAATCCTTCTTGCCTGTATTTGTCATTACCGATCCTAGTAATATCCCCGAAATTACCCTTCTTAATAATGGTTTCACGGTAATAGTTTTTTCTTTCGCAGCAGTTACTGCGTCCACCACATCATACCCCCAAAGAGCAACATTCTTTTTATCTTCAGGAAAAAGTCCAGAAAGGTAGCCTCCTATCTCTTTTTGATTGCTGTAGGGTATTGCCCACGTGGTATTTCTTTTTCCGGTTTCTACCTCAGCCTTACTTTTCAAATCGTCCCTACTTACTTCATACGCTTCCGCATCGGTAGTCTTTGTTAGCAATTTTAGCAGGTCGTCCTTATTAGTAGTAATAAAAGGTTGCAACGGACTAGTACCAATTTCATAACTACCATGCTTTTCTATTATAGCCTTAGTTACTTCTACCTTTGTGGCAAAGGTTTTAGCGCCCAATATTTTCCCATTTACATCAACATCCACTCCCCATTCAATAAACTCTTTCATATTTTCATTAAAAACAGGTTTCAAAAACTGTATCCACATCAATGTTCTATGCCATACTGGTGCAAATGCATTGTTACGGTTTCTAGTAGCCTTTTCACTCTGACCAATCAATGCCAGACTACTTTTATTATGACCATCTGCTGCATTTCCATCGGCCATGTCCTTTACAAAATCAATTCCCTTCTTTGTCAGAAAACTAATTAATGGACTATCCAATTCATCATCCGTATGTTTTTTAAAACATGCTTTCTGATTTTTACGTTGTTCTTCATAAACTGATGAATAATTAATGTGTGACATTTTGCGATTATTTTAAAATTTGATTAAATAATTTTAATAAAGAAATGATTGGTTTCTATACTGAATGTAATGTAGCCCTTATTATCTGTCCCACATGGTAAATTCTTTAATAAAATCAACATTTAATAAAAATAATTTCAAATTTTATACTTTTAAGCCCAATAAAATAAGCAGTTATTACTTTCTAAATAGATAGAAATATCGAACGGGCGCATAAAAGTTTTTCGCTTTATAAATTATGTTGCGAATGTAGAGACGCATATCAATGCGTCTTAAAAGCGAAAATCTTTTATGCACCCTATCGAACTATTATAAAATAAATTGGCTGATTTAATTTACTAGAAAAAAAACATTTTCAGTTAATAAAATTTCACTTTACTTTGTCAAAAATTTAAACAATTCAATATGAAACAAATTTCTACCAAAGCAATAGTGAAAACTACATTCACCTTTGTTTGCTTGTTCGCTTTAGTTTTTAATGGTATAGCTCAAACTAGTCTCAATAAAGGGTTGATGGCATGGTATCCATTCGATGGAAATGCCAACGATAATAGTGGAAATGGCAACAACCCTTCATTTAATAATGCAAAATTGACTACAGATAGATTCGGAAATCCGAAAAGTGCATATCAGTTTGATGGAGCAACAAGCTATATGCAAATACCTAATAGTGCTTCCCTCAATTGTGGCACTAGGGTAACAATTAGTATGTGGGTTAAAGTAAATGGTTTTTACAAAGGAGCTTGTCATGGCAACTACATGATTTGTAAAGGTCCAGAAACGAATTGGACTTTGAATGCTGAATTTAGTGATGGCCTATATGACGCCAAAAATGGAAAGGATGCCTGCTCAATTTCAACCCCTGTAGATACAGCTCATGAAACTTTTTATTCATCTCTTGGCGGATGGTCTGACTCCACCTTTATAGCAGAAGGGAAATGGTATCATTTGGCATTAGTAGCAGATAGCGACTTTGTAAGTGCTTATTTAGATGGCAAATTGATTAAGGCAAATGCCAAGTCACCTGTTCAGGAATATAATAGCCCTTATGATTTATTTTTGGGAAGATACTATAATGCAAGTTCTACACCTTACTGGTTTAATGGTGTTCTGGATGATATACGTATTTACAACAGGGCATTGAACGCAACTGAAATAGATAGTTTGCATAATTACCAACCTAAAATTGATTTAAACCTTGGCTTAATGGCTTGGTATCCTTTTGATGGAAACGATAAAGACAAAAGTGGTAATCATAATAATCCAACATTTGATAATGCTAAACTTACCACAGACAGATTTGGGCATCCAAATAGTGCTTATCAGTTTGATGGAGTAACTAGCTATATGCAGATACCCAATAGTGCTACTTTAAATTGTGATACAAGGGCAACTATTAGTTTATGGGTAAAAGTAAATGGGTTTTATAAAGGGCCTTGTCATGGAAACTACATGCTTTGTAAAGGACCTGCAACGAACTATAATTTGAACGCAGTTTTTGATGATGGTCCTTATGATGGCAAGTATGGAAAAGATGCCTGCTCTATAATTATTCCTGACACGGTGCATCAAACATTCTATTCTGCTCTTGGGGGATGGAATGATTCTACATTTATTGAGAAAAACAAATGGTATCATTTGGTATTAGTTGCAGATAGTAATATTGTTAGTGCATATCTTGATGACAAATTGATTAAAACAAATGCAAAATCTAACGTACAACCTTTTAATACAACTTACGATTTGATTTTTGGAAGATACTATGATGTTTCTGCTCCATATTGGTTCAATGGTTCACTCGATGATATACGCATTTACAGCCGCGCAATTAGTAAAGTAGAGGTTGACAGTTTGTATGGTGGCGGCACAAGCAGTCCACTCCCACTTACCATTAAGGAATTTACCGCTACAGCCATAACTTCCCCTTTTGTAAGTTTACACATTGGCACTGCAACAGAACTTAATGTGAGAACTATTGAAATAGAAAAAAGCTATGATGGAATTAATTATGGTTACGTGGGGGCAATTGCAGCCAAAGGAAATGCTGGCGTAAACCTTTATAATTTTATTGACAAAACTGATGGAATTGCTACAAAAGCTTTCTACAGACTTAGATTGATTAATAAAGATGGCACTTACACTTATAGCAATATAGCTTCTGTAGCAGTATCAAATAGTTTAAAAGCAATTACAGCAGAAGTTTACCCGAACCCTGTACATAATGTGGCGAACATCAATCTTTACACTATCAAAGATGAAGCTCTAGCCATTCGCGTATTTGATATTAATGGCAAACTAGTTTATACACAAAAGAGTTTTGGCAAGAAAGGATTTAGTGTACTTTCCATTCCTGCCTTCAAATCATTAGCTGTAGGAACTTATACCGTAAACATTACCAATAGCACTGATGTAGTAAATAAGAAAGTAATTAAATATTAGTTAGTGGTTAGTTATTAGCTAAGTCAAAAGAAAAGAGGCAGTTCAGAAGTATTAACTTTCTAACCGCCTCTTTTTTATATCACCGAAATTATTCTAACCACTAATCTCTAACAACTAAAAACTATTTCCTCTGATAGCATCCTATGTCTGGAATACTCGGGCGAAGATTACCCAATAAATCTATTGTAGCCGAATTAGTAATACCAGCTTTGATACATGGAGAAGATTCTTGCAATTTAAAATTGAAACTACTATCTGTTTTATCACTTACAAACAAAGGAGACTTGTTAGAAATACAATTATTAAATGTTGCTAAAGTTAATATCGCATCTTGGGCTTTGTACAAAGTATTGGTGAACGATACAGTATAATTAAGAGCGTCTTTTTTGTTTATCATCAACTCATCCCCTACTATGCCACTAACACCATAAATAATGCTATTGGTAACAACACAATTTAGATTGTAAACTTTACCAGTAGAATCTGTATTACTAATATTCATTACAGGATTAGTGTGAGAAACAGTACTATTATCGTAACCAACAATAGTGCAATAATTAAAACTATAGTTACCTCCACTAGATAGTACCACATTATTGCCACTGTTACTAACTAAACAATTTGTGGCAGCAATACTGGAATTAGTACCACCAATGGCAATATCTTTTATATTATTAAACACACACTGGTTGAGTGTAAGCATTACACCGGTATTACTTACCTGTGAAGCAACAGCAACGCCCTCATTTGCATTACTTATATTGCAATACTGCAATATATTATTACTACTTTTACTAGAGAAAAAGATACCCGGCCAAGACCCTGGCAAACTATTATAAGGTTCATCGAGCCTATCAGATAGAAAGCTAATTTGTTTACTCGAATCTGCACTACCCAAAGCTTTTAAAGTTCCATTTACCATGATGGGAGAATGTGCCCCTAGGTAAACTTTTGTTCCTTGTTCGATAGTAAGCGTAGCTCCCTCATTAACCGTTACACCATTACCGCCTATAACTATCGGAAGCGTATTTGTCCAAGTAGTATCTTTTGTAATAACAGCGCTCTTAAGAAAGTTGGCTTTTTGCCCGGCAGCAACCAATTGCAGATAAGAGGTATCTCCATTGTAGGTAACACGTATACTATCATGAAAAACAAAAGGAGTAATAGACGGAGTTTGTGTAATGTTTACCGTTACAAACCCATATAGGCTATCATTAGCTTCCATTTCGATGCCTGTAAAAGATGTACCTGGTGATCCATCAAGATTTAACTTGAAATAAGAACTTGCTCCCCCCATTAGTTTTACTTCACTAAGCCTTAGCTTTTGGTTATTATTATTGAATATCTTGAAGTATTGGGTAACGGATCCTGTACCATTAAATACAGTATCGAAATTTAAAGTATCTATCGACAAATAAACATTAGCATCTGAGGATGTGATAAAAGTATCTTTTTTACAAGAAGGCATTGCTGCTGCAACTATAAATATCAATAGAAAGAAATAGACTATTTTCATGTGGTAAAAATAGGTGATAGCATCAATATATATCTATGATTAAGGAGAATCGAGTGCTAAATACCAAGTTGATAAAAAATATCGAGAATTCTTAGTCAGCATTTTTTCTAAATGAAATTTTAAAGAAAAGAAATGCTTTACCAATCGATTTGCGAAATCTCATACTCAAGTGAATTAGGTTATTCAGATGATTAAGTAGCCAAATGGGCAATAGAGTGAAGATTTTGCTTTATTACAAACAAACATTTAATCAATAACCCTTACCTAAAATTAAATAACAAAATAACCACCATAAAGTCAAAGTACAACCTCAAACCTTCCTATTGAATGGTATTTCTCAACTTGCTAAAATGTTTTTCTAGAAAGCTGGAATTGTTTCAGCTTGCAACAGTCAGATTACTTATACAGTTAGTTTCAAATCTGAGAAGAATTTATTGGAATTCACTTTTATAAAACCTAGGCGAGTATAATTCAAAATTGTAACAGATTTACAAAAAAGAGAACAGACTTTGCTTGAGAAAAGGCTGCATAATCTTTTAGTAAAGTAAAGAATTGGCAAAGACTAACTGGTTCGATTTTTCACCATCTTATTTTTAAATGAAGCGCTTAATGTAGTCAGTATGTCTTAATTTAACCGTCGAAATTGATAATATGAATTTAAGTTTTGAATTTTGAATTGAGCGTAGAATACCACTGTTTTCAATTTAAAACTCAAAATTAATCATTTAAAAAAAGAAAGGTTTGACCTGATTGCCTTAATTGCACAACCCAACTAACTCAAACGTATTCCTCTACTCTCTCAATTGCATAACTTGAATGACTCAAACGTATGGCCGAACTGACTGTACCAATTGGCTTCTACCACACTATCATTCAATGTTGTTTACTAATAATCTTTACTTAAACACACTATCATCTAATCCCTTGTTGATGGTGTAATTACTATAGTTTATCTGTACACGCCCCTTCTTGCGCTTTATTTTCTCAGCCTCCGATTGCTTTTCTTCATCATCAAACTCTAGTGCTACACCTTTTGGCATTTTGTAATCTTTTGTATTAAAACTAAAGATTACTTTATCAGGCAATGAATACGCCATGAATTTGCCATAAGTCATCTCTATTTCAAATGAGCCATTCTCTTTAGTAGTGGTAGCCGCTTTCAGAATCAAGTGATTTGTTTCATCAATATATAAAGTAGAAAGTACCACATCGCTATTATCTGAGGTAGGCAATAGCTTCACCACTTTTACTTTTGTACCATTTACCACTGCATCGCCCGCCGCAAAAGCCGTAAATTGATTACCCTCTACCAATGTGCTCATGTTTACCGTAACACCACCCTTTGGCAAAATAGAAATACCCCCATCACGCTTTAGTTTGAAACGATTAGGCTTTTTAAAATAAACTTTCACCCTTCCTACAGGCGCTTTTATAAACGCAACATCGGTCTTCATACTACCTTCCGCCACATAGTCGTTTACCTTATCAAGTTTGGCTTTTACCTTATTAACCAATGCTGTCATGTCCTGACAAAGACCTACAGACTGTAACACAAACAAAGCAAAAAGAAATGTGATTATTTTTTTCATCATACTATCAATTTAAAAACTAATTTATTTGGCTTGGGTTTGTTTAATTTATTTAACTTCAAAAAACCACCATATTGTCACGCTGAAACATTAATTTGTGTTATCAAGTTTATTGATTTTAAAACAAATAACCACTAATAACTAATATCTAAACACTAACAACTAACTAAGGATGTCTTTCCTTTTAAACAGCATCATCGTTACCCCAACAAAGCCAACAATATGAAATATCAGTACTAAGGCGGAAGTAATAATTCTATCGGGTCGTTGCAAACTGCCAAGTATTACTGCATTGTCGGCATTTACTTTTGGATCAAAAAACTCTTTCCAGTTTACCATATAAGTAGTAAAAAGAAAGGGCTGTATCTTCTGAAACAATGGAATGCTCATGGTACTGAGGATGGTAAAGAAGATGATAACACTCATGGTTGCAACGATTGGCCCGATAGAGTTCTCTGCAAAACTAGATAAGAAGAAACCCAATGCGGCCACAGACAACATAGATAATAAGGCAAAACCAAATGCACCAATGTATCGCCAAAACACATCGCCAACTGGTAATTGTACTAAGTAATTAGTTTTTTGAATAACCATATCATCCACCCCAAAGAGGAACATACTTACAAAAAGTGAAAGGAAGGCAATCCAAACCAAGAGCATAAAAGTATAGATAGCTGATGCCAGAAACTTAGCCAGCAGGAATTGTGTGCGGCTTATTGGCTTGGTAAGCATCAACCTAAGCGTACCCATATTTGCCTCGCCACTAATCATATCGGCGGCAACAAGGGCTATCAATAGCGGCACATGCACCAGTAAAAGCTGTAATAGAATGTAGCAAACTAGGTATCCATTTAGCAGTTTCCCATCAAATGAAAAGGACTGCATCACGTTGCCCATCACGAAGTTTACGTAATCATCTCCGTTTTTTACGAGACCCAATTGTATAACGCCCACCAATGCAGTGATTGCCAAGAAGGCAATATAAGTACGCGGACGTTTAAATATTTTATATAACTCAATTTGTAAAAGCTTGTACATGTTGGTTGTTCGAAGTGATTTGTAAAAAGAAGTCTTCTAAATTATGACGTGGCTGAAAAGAGATTACCTGAACATTCATCTCCACTAGGCTTTTGTGGAGGGAAGGTATTTCATCCCGATGTAGTTTCAGTAAAATACTATGATTACGCTGTGGTTGCAACAAACTAACCCAATTACTCTGTTGCAATTGCTGTAGCGCAAACTGATTATCCACTGTTTCTATTTCCACAATGGTTTGTGCAGGATCGAAGAGTTCGTCTGCATTGCCTTCTACCAGTTTTTTGCCCTTATCTATTATTAATAGTCGGCTAGCCACCTGTTCTATTTCGCTCAACAAATGTGACGACACTACAATTGTTTTACCCATATCCTTACTCAAACTAAGTATTAGGTTTCTGATATCGGCAATACCTTGTGGGTCTAATCCATTGGTTGGTTCATCGAGAATAATCAGTTGTGGATTGTGCACTAGGGCAATGCCGATGCCTAGCCGTTGTTTCATTCCTTGAGAAAATGTTTTTACAATATCCTTAGCACGAGTCGCCAAACCCACCATTTCCAACTGATCCATCACTAATTTCTCGGTCACCTTTACACCGCTCAACTTGGCAAACAGCGCAACATTCTCGTAGGCAGATAAGTATTTGTAAACATCGGGCTTTTCTACTACCGCGCCCACCTGACGAAGTATCTCCGAACGATGCGTTTTTATACTCATGCCAAATAGTTCAATATCTCCGCTTGTGGGGGCAATAAGGGTGAGCAACATACGTATGGTGGTACTTTTACCAGCCCCGTTTTGCCCCAAGAAACCATACACATCGCCCTTGTTTACGGTAAAAGACAAGTCATTTACAGCAGTGAGTCCTTTGAATTGCTTGGTAAGATTAGAAACCTTAATAACAGATTGCATGTAGGTATAACGTTAAGCCGCTAAGATAGTTGAGTTGGGCGACTACTTTTACTCAATGAAATAATGATTAGTTAATTTGAGAAGGCATTTACAGTAAGTGGTTTTACCGAAAAGAACAGAAAGATTTAGCGTCTACTTGAATGCTTTTTAACAAATGATAGCCCTGTAATCCTAGTGTTCTTTGTGAGTTTCATTGTGTTCTTAGTGGTTAGTATTCCCAATTAATTAATCTCATAACTAAATGCCTCCACTTTTGTTCTACATTTGATTCGATTAATTAATTATGGCAAAAGCAACAAAGGCAACTACTACAACTCCATCCACGAAAGCAATTATTTCAGAACCCACAGAATATATAGAGGTTTTTGGTGCTAGAGAGCACAACCTAAAAAATATTGACATATCCATTCCCAAAAACAAACTGGTTGTCTTTACGGGCGTTAGTGGCAGCGGTAAATCTTCCTTAGCATTCGATACTATTTACAACGAAGGTCAACGCCGCTACATGGAAAGCTTTAGTGCTTATGCCCGTCAGTTTATGGGCGATATGGAACGGCCCGATGTAGATAAGATTACTGGTCTCAGCCCCGTAATATCTATTGAACAAAAGACGACTGGCAAAAATCCACGCTCTACTGTAGGTACTGTTACAGAAATATACGATTTCCTGCGTTTGTTGTATGCACGTGTTGGCGAAGCATATAGCTATAACACGGGTAAGAAGATGTTGAAGTTTAGCGAAGAGGAGATTGTAGAAAACATATTTGCCAAGTTTAAGGATAAGAAGATTGTAATACTAGCACCACTAATCAGGGGGCGTAAGGGACATTATAGGGAACTGTTTGAGGACATCAGAAAGAAGGGTTTCTTGAAAGTGCGAGTAGATGGAGAGCTACTAGACATTACAGCCAAGATGCAATTGGATAGGTACAAGATTCATGATATTGACGTGGTAATAGACCGGCTTGCAGCAACGGATGACATGAAAATTCGTCTTAGCCAAAGCGTGCAGCAAGCCCTTAAGATGGGTAGGGAACTAATGTTTGTATTACCCCTAGCCCCTGAAGGGGGATCCAAAAACACCCCTTTAGGGGATGGGGGCGCAACCATGTATTCTAAACATTTAATGTGTCAAGATACGGGTATCAGCTACGAAGAACCTTCGCCCAATGCCTTTTCTTTCAACTCTCCTTATGGTGCTTGCCCAACCTGCAAGGGTTTAGGTAATGTTTATACGGTTAGTATGGAAGCTATTATCCCTGATTATTCAAAATCTATTAAGGAAGGAGGCATCGTTCCTTTGGGCGAAAAGAGGGAGGCACAACTGTTTAAAAGCGTTGAAACATTGGCCAAAAAGAATAAGTTTAGCATTGATAAACCATTGAGCGAATTGTCTCCCGCTGCTTTAAATCTGGTATTGTATGGTAACCCTGAAGGTATTAGTGAAGAAGTTTTAGACTTTGAAAACGTTCCAGAAGCCGATCCTTACAGCACTGCATTCGAAGGAATAATTCCCATGCTAAAACGTTGGTTTGCAGGTGTAAACAGTACTGAAACGATGCGCGAATGGGTGGAGAAGTTTATGGAACTAAAGAACTGCCCTGCTTGTAATGGACAACGACTGCGAAAGGAAAGTCTTTGGTTTAAGATTGATGAAAAGAATATTGCAGATATTAGTAACCTCAATCTAGATAAACTACAGGTATGGTTTACTGACTTGGAAGAAAGATTATCTAACAAACAAAACACCATTGCGAAGGATATTTTAAAGGAGATAAGAGAAAGACTACAGTTTTTATTGGATGTAGGTCTCACGTATCTAACCATCAATCGCCCATCAAAAACATTGAGTGGCGGAGAGAGTCAACGCATACGATTGGCTACACAAATAGGTAGTCAATTGCAAGGCATCACCTATATATTGGATGAACCGAGTATTGGTTTACACCAACGCGATAACCATCGCTTGATTATGGCACTGCAAAACCTGCGAGACATTGGTAACAGTGTATTGGTGGTGGAACATGATAAGGACATCATGCTGGCTGCTGATTATCTAGTAGATATTGGACCAAAAGCTGGACGACATGGAGGTAATATTGTTGCGCAAGGCACACCTCAGCAAGTACTATTGAGTGGTAGCGACACTGCCGCCTATCTCAATGGCACAAAGGGTTTGGAGATTCCTAAGGAGCGACGTGCAGGTAATGGAAAAACGCTGGAACTAAAGGGCGTAGTGGGCAATAACCTAAAGGGTGTTAATGTATCCTTTCCGTTGGGTAAACTGATTGTGGTGAGTGGGGTGAGTGGTAGTGGTAAATCTACCCTAATCAACGAAACCCTCTACCCTATCCTGTCCAAACATTGCTACAATAGCCGCACCAATCCCATGGAGTTTAAGAGTATTTCAGGATTGGAAGCAATAGATAAAGTAATTGAGATTGATCAATCTCCTATTGGTCGCACTCCTCGCAGTAATCCTGCCACCTACTGCGGCTTCTTTACAGATATAAGGACTTTGTTTGCTACCATTCCCGAAGCGAAGATTCGGGGATATGCAGCTGGTCGTTTTTCTTTCAATGTAAAAGGTGGACGATGCGATGTTTGCGAAGGAGGAGGTATGCGTGTGATTGAAATGAACTTTTTACCAGATGTATATGTGCCTTGCGAGAAATGTAATGGCAAACGATACAACAGGGAAACATTGGAGATTAGATATAAAGGAAAATCTATCAGTGATGTATTGAACATGACCGTTGATGAAGCTACAGATTTCTTTCAGCCTGTCCCATGGTTGTATCATAAGATAAAGGTTTTGCAAGATGTAGGACTTGGCTACATTACACTCGGACAAAGTGCCGTAACATTGAGTGGTGGTGAGGCGCAACGAGTAAAACTCAGTACAGAACTAGGCAAGAAGGATACAGGTAAAACCTTTTACATACTAGATGAACCTACTACTGGGCTTCACTTTCAGGATATAGAACATTTGATGCTGGTAATTAATAAACTAGTGGACAGAGGCAATTCTGTATTGATTATAGAACATAACTTAGATGTGATAAAGATGGCCGACCACATTATAGACCTCGGCCCAGAAGGTGGTGATGGCGGTGGAAAGATACTCTTTGAGGGCACTCCCGAACAAATGATTAAGAACAAAGTCAGTCACACCGCAAGGTTCCTGAAAATGGAAATGGGGCTTTAGATAGGAGATAGTAGATATGAATTATGAGCGAGAAGCGTATACATTTTTAGAGAAAAGCCCTTGTTGCATTTGCTTCAAGGGCTTTTTTATATCCTATCTGCATTACCATTTTGCGCTAAAATGTTGCTTCTTCGAGGTTTATTGAATCTCTTGCGAGGTTTATGGTTACTCTCGTTAGGTTTATGGTTACTCTCGTGAGGTATATGGTTACTCTCGTAAGGTTTATTGCTTCTTCATCGAAAATGAGTGAAAGACTGTATTAGTAGAGAAAATTGACTGTTGAAATTAGTGTGAAATCTTTTGTACGGGAATGCAATCAATCATTCTTTTAATTCAAATTATATGCTGATGGCAGTTTAATGTGGTGGATACTTTTCACTCGCCGATGTTGGTATTCTTTAACGGGTGCATAAAAGATTTTCGCTTTTAAGACGCATTGATATGCGTCTCTACATTCGCAACATAATTTATAGAGCGAAAAACTTTTATGCGCCCTCTTTACCAACATCTATAAGCAGAACCTATATATTTGTAAAAGAAATCATTAATTGACTTTTCGATTGATTGATATTGGTGAAGAACACCAACTTTGGACAGTGGGGACACATACAATGGCAGACAAAAAACACGAATATCCTGACAAAAACAAGCCAAAATAAGCAAGAATTAGCTTGAAATGAGACAAAATAATGTACTATTTTAACAGTTTTAAACATTATTAGGAAGGAAAGATTTGGATTGGGGGAGGATGGTATTGAAAAGTGAGAAAATAACAAACATAATGCTCTCTAAATTTTGACTTTCTCGAAACCAGTGAACGTCATTGCGAGGCACGAAGCAACCTTTTACCAATTCAAAGCAACGCTCTACCAATTAAACGCAACCATTTACCAATTAAAACAAGCTAATTACGCGAAAAAGGTTGCTTCGTGACCGCAATAACGCGAGCAGGGGCGGTTGATAGTAAGAAATGAAAATAAAATAACAACATCACCCCCTAAATCTCAACCTTCCAGAATAAAATGAACGTCATTGCGAGGCACGAAGCAACCTTTTACCAATTCAAAGCAACACTCTACCAATTAAACGCAACCTTTTACCAATTAAAACAAGCTAATTACGCGAAAAAGGTTGCTTCGTACCTCGCAATGACGCGAGCAAGGGCGGTTGATGGTAAGAAAACTAAAGTAATCAAAGGGTAGAAATGCATTAACTTTAATCAATTTTATAAAATAATTTAGTTATGCAACGAGGTGGATGTGTTTATATGATGACAAACCCAAATAATAGTACAATTTATACTGGCGCAACTAGCAATTTGCTAAAAAGGGTACAAGAACATAAAGCAAAAACGTACGAAACAAGCTTTACAGCGAAATATAATTGCATAAAACTGGTTTATTACCAATTCTTTTCTACCATTGAAGAGGCTATCGCCGAAGAAAAAAGAATAAAAGGCGGAAATAGAACCCAAAAAGAGAATTTAATAACCAATATTAATCCAGAATGGAAAGACATGTGGGCTGAAATAGATAAAAACTGGTAGCAAGTCTGTTGTTCATTACACAAAAAGATTGCTTTTACCAATTAACGGCTTACTAATACACATTTACTACTATACTTCAAATGCTAATATTGGTTTCATGGCTTCTTCAAAACCCTCTGTGTTCTTGGCAATGCCATACATGTATTCTTCCAACAACTTAGCGTGCTTTAACATAAAATTTCGCAGCTTTCCTGGTTCATAATTAGCTAATTTCTGCATCATCCTATCAAAAAGTTCTTCAATGGCATCACCACCATCAGAAAAATTAGCTTTTTGCGAAATATTATTCAGCATCAACAATACCACCACATCCCTCAATGAAAAAGAGGTGGCGTAACGATGATTAAGCTTGGTTTCTGCCATGGCATTTTTAAAAATTTCTTGTACCTCACGCACTTCTGTCACACAACAAAAAGGGGCATCCCGTACCCTTTCGCTAAAATTAGATTCACCTTGTATGATAAAAAACTCAAAAAACACAAATAAAGTGTTCATGTAGGTTGCCCATTGCCCATCAGCAAGCGAAAATTGTATAGCCATGGTGGTTTTATCCAGCCCCATCGATTTGGCTTCCTCCTTTTCTTTCTTCATCAAGGTTTCATTACAAAATAATGGCTCACTCAATGAAGGAAAAACGGCAACGATGTCTTCACCTATTTCACTTATATGATTCATACATAGCTCATACATCTCCATTATTTTGTTATCCGACTCTGACAGAGAATCCCTGAATTCCGTGCTTGGCATTATCACCCGATAATAATAAAATTTCAAAATACTCATCATATCAATTATCGCCATACAGTCATCATGCCTCATTATAAACGGTATTTCTGGGTCGGCATCTTTCATCCTTTCTTTTACCGAGTCATGCATCTCACCAAAATCTGTACAAAATTGCAATCCAGGCAAGGCTACCATAATTCCTTCTACAATATGATACATCGGAAGAATTAACTTATCCGCATAAGATGGTGGTAATTCAAAATAGACTACATCATCAGACTCTTCCATAATTAAGTTTGGTGGAAGGTATAGGTTTATTGTCAGAGTGGGCTTATATATAATTTAAACCATACCAATAGTGTACAAAAGGCTGCTTAGCGCCTTGCAAAGTACGCGAGCAGGGGCGGTTGATATTGGTAAATTAGCACATTGCAAGAGTCATTTTTTTGTAATTTATTAGCAATCAATTAAATTATCCCCGAATATAATAAATCCACCTCTGTAATCAGTCACAATCTTCCAACTTTGAAAAAGATTATTCAGCAATTCGTTTTGAAAAAGCACTATTAAAACGGTATTGTTTTTAATTGCTTCCTACTTTATTGGCATCCCTACTATTTTACGTAAAACATAATACAGTACTGCATTCTATCCAACTGGTATAAATATTTTATTGATTAGGCACTTCCTTTGGCTATATAAATCAAATCGTTCAAAATGAAAAAAATACTAACAGGCAAACAGAAGCACTTGCAGCGTAGCAAGAAACAGTCACCGTATTTATTAACCTTTAAATATGTATGCCATGAAACTTAATAAAACAGCCACTATGGACTTTGTAGTGATAGCTTTTGTATGGGGAATCTCCCTAACAGCTCTCTACCATGTAGTTAATCGTATAGAAATATTACTCATCAAATAAAAAACACTCATTATGCTTACCCTCATCTTAGTTATTGCCGGGCTTATTGGCTTTGCACTCTTTTACAAATCAATAGATGTTTTCGATAAAATTTAAAACTTCACAATTATGGCAGCATTATTCATCATTTCCATACTGGTGTTCATCTACATCTGTTATGTATTAGTAAAACCTGAAAAATTCTAAATTATGAACACAGAAATTCTCGGCGTCGTATTCATGTTCGTGCTAACTCTTGCCTTGGCAATCCCTTTAGGGCGATATATGGGCAAAGTTTACATGGGAGACGCAACCTGGGCAGACGCTTTTTTGAACACATTAGACAAATTGTTTTTTAAACTTGGCGGCATTAAGCCCCTCAAGGAAATGAATTGGAAAGAACACTTGGTGGCACTATTAACCATCAACCTAGTTTGGTTTTTATTATCTATGTTGGTACTGATGACGCAAGGTTCTTTACCACTTAACCCCGATGGCAACCCATCCATGTCGCCAGATTTGGCATTTAATACCACTATCAGTTTCATCTCAAACACTAACCTTCAGCATTACAGCGGCGAAAGCGGTGTATCGTATTTAGGCCAGTTGGTATTGATGTTATGGCAATTTATCAGTGCCGCAGCGGGCATGGCAGCTTGCGCAGCCGTATTCTTATTGATGAGACCAAACTTTAAATTCCAAAAAGATGATAAGGGTTCGGTAATAAGTGGCAACTTCTATAGCCTCTTCATCAAATCGTTAACAAGGGTATTGCTTCCTTTATCAATAGTTATTGCGGTAATCCTATTATTTAACGGAATGCCCATGACTTTTAAAGGAAAAGATCAATATATATCAGTTCAAGGTGATACGGTTTCTGTTAGTAGGGGGCCGGCCGCTGCCTTAGTAGCCATTAAACAACTTGGCACTAACGGTGGCGGCTTTTTTGGAGCCAATTCTGCGCATCCATTAGAAAACCCCAACTACTTTACCAACATTGTAGAGAATGTTTTAATCATTTTAATTCCAATAGCGATGGTATTTGCCTTAGGATATATGATTAAACGGATGCGCTTTGCGTATATGGTGTTTGGAATCATGACAATCGGCTTCCTGCTCTTTGTTGTACCGTCCATCTCGCTAGAAATGGGAGGAAACCCTGCCATTGGTAAGATGGGTATTACCCAGAACTTAGGAAGTATGGAAGGAAAAGAGGTTCGTTTTGGTCCGGCAGCCTCTGCTTTCTGGGCAATAACCACTACCGTAACCTCCAATGGTTCTGTAAACGCTATGCAAGATAGCCTTACGCCACTCTCTGGAATGTTTTGCTTATTAGGTATGATGGTAAACGCCTTTTATGGCGGTGTTGGTGTTGGTTTCCTCAACTTCTACATATTCATCATCATCGCCGTATTCATCAGTGGATTGATGGTAGGCAGAACTCCAGAATTTCTAGGTAAGAAGATTGAGGCCAAAGAAATGAAGATTGCCGCAATGATTGCTTTACTGCATCCTTTCTTGATATTAGTAGGTGCTTCATTGGCAAGTTACTTGTATTCACACGATCCAACTACTTATGCTGGATGGCTTAACAATCCTGGTAACCACGGCTTTAGCGAAATGCTGTACGAGTACACTTCTTCATCCGCAAATAATGGTAGTGGCTTTGAAGGGTTGGGAGATAATACACCTTGGTGGAATATCAGTTGCGGAATAGTGATGTTGTTGGGTAGGTTCTTACCAATCATTGGTCCAGTGGCAATTGCAGGCATACTAGCCAACAAGAAATATGTTCCTGAAAGTGCGGGTACACTAAAAACAGATACTGCAACATTTGGTATTATGATTTTCGCTGTCATCTTCATTATTGCTGCATTGTCCTTCTTCCCTGCTTTGGCATTAGGACCGATTGCGGAGTACTTTGGAATGAAGTAATAAGTCTTTAAAGGGACTTGTGGAGGAATACGGTCAGTCCATTATTGATTTATTGCTCCTTTAATAAAACGAAGAACATCCAACAAGTTCTGTTCATTAGAGGGTAAGACATTAGTTTCAGATTCAACATGTTTATGATGTGGAAATGTTTCGGAAATTTCAGGAAAGTGAGGTGTATTATCCCAACGGATAATTAAACTACCATCAGGATTTAACCAATGATAAGAATAATCACATAAAATTTCTTTGATAATGATTTCACGTAGGAAGATAATAGATTCATCACGCAATATCAGTTTGATTTTAGTTTTAGTAAGGTCAATCCGTTTTTCTTGTAATAAGACTTCAAAAGAATTGATGGTATCTGTAAAGAGGGAGATAGTGGATAACATTAGCTTAGTTTGGATAATCGCTTCATTAAAATATCCAAATGTTTCAATTCTGCGTTCCAGTCTGCACTATCTTCTTCCTTTTCAAAAATGGGTTGAGGTAATGAGTGAAAATTTTTACAAAACTCAGCATAGTCAACTCCATACTTACTTGAAAAGAAAGACATACGCTGTGTGCAATTGGCTACTTCTTTCAGTAGAGTCTCTTTAGCCTTCTCTAATGCAAAGTCCTCTACTGTACCAAAACCCATTTGGTTGATGGTTTCATATAATGCCAAAGATTGTTCGTTTACCAACATAATTATTTATTTAAAAATTTAAAATTACACAAATGTCAACAAAGTCAAACAAACTCTTCGAACCAGCATTGGTTAAGGAAGCCTTAAGGCACTCTTTTATCAAGCTGAATCCGAAAATTATGTTTCGTAATCCCGTAATGTTTACGGTAGAAATAGGAACCGCCGTCATGCTCGGCGTATGTATCTGGATTATGTGTGGCGATAAAACGCAGGGAAGCCTTGCTTACAACCTGATTGTATTCGCCGTATTATTTGTAACCCTCTTGTTTGCAAACTTCGCGGAAGCTATTGCCGAGGCAAGAGGTAAGGCACAGGCAGATAGCCTTAGAAAAACAAGGGAAGAAACACCTGCCAAATGGATTGTAGCAGGAAAGGATGTGCAAATAGTTCCTTCCTCTCAACTAAAGAAAGGAGATGTCTTCCTTTGCGAAACAGGAGATACCATCCCGATGGATGGTGAGATAATTGAAGGTATTGCTACCATCGATGAAAGCGCCATCACTGGTGAATCTGCACCTGTAATTAGGGAATCTGGCGGCGATAAAAGTTCTGTAACCGGTGGTACGAAAGTATTGTCTGATAGAATTAAGGTAAGAGTAACAACAGAGCCTGGTGAAAGCTTTTTGGATAAGATGATTGCCCTTGTGGAAGGTGCTAGCCGCCAAAAAACACCAAATGAGATAGCATTAACTATCCTATTGGCTGGTTTTACACTCGTGTTCATCATTGTGTGCGTTACCTTAAAACCTTTTGGCGACTATGCAAGTACACCTATCACCATTGCAGCATTTATCTCGTTGTTTGTATGCTTGATTCCTACTACCATTGGTGGTTTGTTGAGTGCAATTGGCATTGCAGGTATGGATAGGGCTTTACGTGCCAACGTTATCACAAAGAGTGGCAAGGCTGTAGAAACCGCGGGTGACTTAGATACCTTATTGCTCGATAAAACAGGTACCATCACTATCGGTAATAGAAAGGCGACTAACTTTTGGCCAGCAAATGGCGTTGATCCAAAGACTTTTATTGATGCTTGTGTGCTTTCTTCATTGGCCGATGAAACACCAGAAGGTAAGTCGATAATAGAACTGGCAAACCTTAACAAGGATACCTTCAAGATTGACGGGGCCGTGTTTATTGAGTTCACTGCGGAGACTAGATGTAGCGGTATTGATTTAGCAACTGGTCTTCGCATCAGAAAAGGAGCTTCCGATTCTATCCGCAGGATTGCTGAGAAGGCTGGTAACTCCTTCCCAGAAGAAACATTGGAACAAGTAAAAAAGATTTCTTCCAATGGAGGTACACCCTTAGTTGTTTCGCAGAACGAACAGATAATGGGTGTAATTGAATTGCAAGATATCATTAAACCCGGCATTCAAGAAAGGTTTGAACGCTTGAGAAAGATGGGCGTTAAAACAGTAATGGTAACAGGTGATAACCCTTTAACCGCTAAGTTTATTGCCGAGAAAGCAGGTGTGGATGACTTTATTGCCGAAGCGAAACCTGAGGACAAAATGAACTACATTAAGCAAGAGCAACAAGGTGGCAAACTGGTGGCGATGATGGGTGATGGTACTAATGATGCCCCAGCTTTGGCACAAGCGGATGTAGGAGTTGCAATGAATAGTGGTACAGCCGCTGCAAAGGAAGCAGGAAACATGGTTGATTTGGATAACGACCCTACTAAGCTCATTGAAATAGTAGAAATAGGCAAACAGTTATTGATGACAAGGGGTACACTAACCACTTTCTCAATAGCCAATGATGTGGCCAAGTATTTTGCCATCGTTCCAGCGTTGTTTATTGCATCTATCCCAAGTTTGCAAAGTCTTAATATCATGAAATTGCATAGTCCAGAAAGTGCTATACTATCAGCAGTAATCTTTAATGCTATCATTATTCCTGCATTAATTCCTTTGGCTTTAAAAGGTGTTGCTTACAAGCCAATTGGTGCAAGTGCGCTATTAAGAAGAAACTTATTAATCTATGGCTTGGGCGGTGTAGTCGTTCCTTTCATTGGAATTAAGTTATTGGATATGGTAGTGAGTATTTGGTTTTAGAATTTTGATTGAAATGATTTGAATGATATAATGATGTGTTCATCAGAATAAAAACACTCTTATTTTAATCAATCATTTCAATCTAATCTAACATCGCAATGAATTAAAAAACGATATTCCTAATCATTATATCATTCAAATCACATAAATCATAGTTATGAAACAGCACATTCTTCCCGCATTGAGGCTTACAGGCATCTGTATAGTGGTGTTTTGCGGATTGTATTCTTTGATAGTTCTCGGTTTTGCCCAATTGGCGCCTAATAAAGGTGAGGGACAAACCATTCTTGTTGATGGAAAGGTAAAGGGCTATGCCTTGGAGGGGCAAAGCTTTACGCAGGATAAATACTTTAACGGTAGGCCTTCTGCGGCTGGTTACAATGCAGCCAGTAGTTCTGGTAGCAATAAAGGTCCATCAAATCCTGACTATCTAAAGCAGGTTAATGATAGGATTGATACTTTCATGGTTCATAATCCTACTGTCACCAAACTGGATATTCCTGCCGATTTGGTAACGTCTTCAGGTAGTGGATTGGATCCTGACATTAGTGTGCAAGGTGCATTGGTACAGGTAAACAGAATTGCCAAGGAACGTAAGCTTGCCCCAGAGCAAGTGCTTGCTTTGGTTAATTCTCATATAGAAAAAACTCTTTTAGGCTTATTCGGCACAGAAAAGGTAAATGTTTTGAAGCTGAATATTGCTTTGGATGAGTTGAAGAAGTAGATATTTGGTATTTTAGCTTAAACTTCTGTCGCAAAAGTTCAAACTTATCCGATGGAAGTTCAAACTTATGAGACAAAAGCTTGAACTTATGCCACGGAAGTCATGACTTTTACGACAAAAGTTTAAACTTATACGACAAAAGTTTAAACTTATACGACAAAAGTTAAAACTTATGCGACGAAAGTTTAAACTTATGCGACGAAAGCTTAAGCTTTTGCGATAGAATTTTAAACTTTTATGTAAGAAACTATATAGACATAGACTTACCTCTATACTTATTCTCTATCCAATCAGTTTAATTATAACACAAAATGCGATGCCAGAAGAAGTAAGAAATAATGCTGAACATTTTTTAGACCTCATACGTAAAAGTAGGCGTGGGAAGTTTAAGATTTATATAGGAATGAGTGCTGGCGTGGGAAAAACATACCGGATGCTGCAAGAAGCGCATAGTCTTTTGAGGAGTGGGGTGGACATTAAGATTGGGTATATTGAAACGCACAACCGAAAAGAAACACACGATTTGATAGAGGGGCTGCCCATCATTCCCCGAAGGAAATTGTTTTACAAAGGAAAGGAATTGGAAGAGTTTGATATGCAGGCAGTACTGAACCTGCACCCCGAAGTGGTGATTGTAGATGAACTGGCGCACTCAAACATTGAAGGAAGCAAGAATGATAAGCGTTGGAAAGATGTGATGGATATTTTGGATGCGGGCATCAATGTAATCAGTGCCGTGAACATTCAACACTTAGAAGGATTACATAATGAGGTGAAAAACATTACAGGTATCAGTGTTTCGGAAAGGATTCCTGATAGTGTTTTGCAACAAGCGGATGAGGTGGTGAACATTGATTTGACAGCTGACGAACTGATAAACCGGTTGAAGGAAGGAAAGATTTATACGCCTGATAAGATTCAGATTTCACTCAATAATTTCTTTAAAAGCGAGAAGATTTTACAATTACGAGAGCTAGCTTTGAAGGAAGTGGCTAGCCAAGTGGAACGCAAGATTGAAATTGAAATTCCACGGAATGCCCAACTGAAACCCGAACGTTTTATGGCGTGCATTAGTAGTAACCATGATATTGCCAAGAAAGTTATTCGCAAAACTGCGCGGATGGCTTCTTCTTACAATAGCAAATGGTTCTTGCTTTATGTTCAGACACCAAGCGAAAGCGGAGATAACATTGGACTTGCCGAACAACGTCATTTGATTAATAACTTTAAGATGGCTGCCGAATTGGGAGGAGAAGTTATACGATTGAAGAATAAGAACATTGCAAGGGGTATTTTTGAAGCTTCGGAGCAGAAAGGTATTACAACAATTTGTATTGGTAAACCACATCTTACTATTTGGAATGTGATATTGAGTTCTGCTGTTTTCAACCAATTATTAAATAAATTGTCAGCCTCAGAAATTGACATTTTAATACTATCGTAATGAAATTAAAGGCAAAATTGACGGTTGGCATCGGCTTCTTGTTCATCGTAATTCTGGTGTTTGGGATACTGGGTATAGTTTCTATCAGCAAGCTAAGCAACGATGCAGATAAAATTTTAAAGAATAACTACGAGACGTTGGTGTATAATAACAATATGCTGAAGTCGTTGGATGAATTGCCAGACAATAAACAAGCCTTTACTGATTTTGAAACAAATCTGCAAAATCAGGAGAAAAACATTACGGAATATGGTGAGGAAGAGGCCACTAAACAATTACGTAGCAGCTTTGATAAATTAAAAAAAAGTCCTCTAGACAATACTAATTACAAGGAATTGAGGCAGGCCTTACAACAAATTAATACCATTAACCAAAATGCTATTCTTCGAAAAAACGAAAATGCGCAGAAGTCTGCAAGTAGTGCCATCTTTTGGTTAACCATTGTGTTCTCTGTTCTTACAATCATTTCTTTTACGTTAACGATAAATTTCCCAGATGTAATTTCTACACCGGTGAAAGCATTGGCTAAAGGGATAAAAGAAATTGCTAGTAAAAATTATAAAAACAGAATTTATCTTGACCAAGAAGATGAGTTTAAAGAACTTGCAGATGCCATAAATACGATGACAGAGAAGCTTGATGAATATGAAAATAGCAATTTAGCAAAGATTACTTTTGAGAAAAGAAGGATTGAAACCATCATTAACCAGATGCGTGATGGCATTATTGGCTTTGATGAAAATAAGAACATTTTGTTTTTGAATGTGGTGTCTGAAAAGGTTCTGGCATTGAAAGAAAAGGATATTATTGGACAATATGCACCAGACATTGCCCTCCAAAATGATTTGATGCGACGTTTGTTGAAAGATGAGGACCAACATGAATTGAAGATTTATGCTGACAATAAAGAAAGTTATTTCAACAAGGATGTGTTGAAGGTGAGCAATGAAGGAAAGGTGATTGGGGAAGTGATTGTTCTTAGAAATATTACACCTTTCCATGAACTGAATGAAGCTAAAACAAATTTTATTGCTACCGTTTCTCACGAATTAAAAACACCAATTGCGTCTATTAAAATGAGTTTACAACTTTTGAAGAGTACCAACACTGGCATACTCAATGAAGAACAAAACTTACTGGTAGAAAGTATAAAAGACGATAGCAATAGATTATTAAAAATTACTGGCGAACTACTAAACATGTCACAAGTGGAGACAGGCAATATCCAACTGAATATACAGCTTTGCAGCCCTTTTGATATTTTAAAGTATGCCACCGAAGCAGTAAAGGTTCAAGCAGAGCAAAGGCATATTACTTTAATTACAAAAACATCGAAAGATCTCCCAAATGTAAAAGCAGACAAAGAGAAGACAGCATGGGTTTTAATAAACTTTTTAACGAATGCCATTCGCTACAGTCCAGAAAATGGAGAAGTTAATATAGAGATTAATAAACATGATAAACTCGTTTCATTTTCTGTAAAAGATAGTGGAAAGGGGATTGAGTCAAAATATATAAGCAAAATATTCGACAGATACTTTCAAGTACCGGGGACTAGCAAGTCTGGAACTGGACTTGGCTTAGCCATCAGTAAAGAGTTTATTGAAGCACAAGGGGGTACCATAAACGTAGAAAGCAAATATGGGGTAGGAAGTAATTTCTACTTTAACTTGAATGTATAAAATCAGGTTTTTTATTTAATAAATAGTCTCAGTTCAAACCAGAATAAAGTGCAATAACAAAACACCCACTTCGAAGTATATCTCGAAGCGGGTGTTTTACTTAAAACCTATTACTTAATACGTAATACTTATAACATAACACTTACAACATTCTTAATAGCGGTAAGCATCTGTTTTAAATGGACCATACTGAGGAATACCCAAATATGCAGCTTGCTCAGGCGTTAATTCATCTAGTTCAACACCAATTTTAGCTAAGTGCAAACGAGCTACTTTCTCATCTAAATGCTTAGGCAATACATAAACTTTGTTTTCGTAAGACGCACTATTAGTCCAAAGTTCTATTTGAGCCAATGTTTGGTTACTGAAAGAGTTACTCATTACAAAACTTGGATGACCAGTAGCACAACCAAGGTTTACCAATCTACCTTCTGCCAAAATGATTACATCTTTTCCTTCAATGTTGTACAAATCAACTTGTGGTTTGATGGTATCTTTTGTATGACCATAGTTTGTGTTTAACCAAGCCATATCGATTTCAATGTCGAAGTGACCAATGTTACAAACAATTGCTTTGTCTTTCATTACACGGAAATGTTTTTCAGTAATCAAGTCACGGCAACCAGATGCAGTAACAATAATGTCTGCTTCCGGAACAGCTTTAAGCATTGGTTTTACTTCAAAACCATCCATTGCAGCTTGCAAAGCACAGATAGGATCAATTTCAGTAACAATAACACGGCAACCAGCACCCTTTAAAGAAGCTGCAGAACCTTTACCTACATCACCATAACTACCTACAACAGCCACTTTACCAGCCATCATAACATCAGTAGCACGACGGATAGAATCTACCAAACTTTCTTTACAACCGTATTTGTTATCGAATTTAGACTTAGTAACTGAGTCATTTACATTGATAGCAGGAATTGGTAAGGTACCATGCGCCATACGCTCGTACAAACGGTGAACACCTGTTGTAGTTTCTTCGCTCAATCCTTTAATGTTAGCAACTAGTTCAGGATAAGTATCAAATACCATGTTGGTTAAATCGCCACCATCATCCAAAATCATGTTCAATGGACGATCTTCACCACCAAAGAACAATGTTTGTTCAATACACCAATCAGCTTCTGATTGAGATTGACCTTTCCAAGCAAATACACCAATACCAGCAGCAGCTATTGCAGCAGCAGCTTGATCTTGTGTAGAGAATATATTGCAAGAACTCCATTTTACTTCTGCACCCAATGCAACCAATGTTTCTATAAGTACAGCTGTTTGGATAGTCATGTGAAGGCAACCCGCAATTCTTGCACCCTTCAATGGTTGGCTAGGACCATACTCTGCACGGATAGCCATTAAACCTGGCATTTCGGCTTCTGCCAAACGAATTTCTTTTCTTCCCCACTCAGCTAAGCTGATGTCTGCTACCTTGTATGGTAACGCAAAATTGATAGATGATGTTAATGTAGACATATTATTTATTTAGAACGCAAATGTATATTTGTAGAACAGAATAATATCTTTTTTATTTTATTTAGAATAAAACAACATAATATAAATCATCAATAGAACAATTAATTAATTAAATATGGCAAAAGCCCTTTCAAAAGAACAAACCGCTATCAACAATACAAGTATTGATGATAAAGACTTAGCAATACTTGCTTTATTGCAACGCAATGCAAAGATGACCGTGAAGGAAATAGCCGATTCGGTGCATTTAAGTACCACTCCCGTTCATGAACGCATTAAAAGAATGGAACAAAACGGGGTAATAAAGCAATACGCTACCTTGGTAGATTATGCCAAGGTAAAGAAGGGTTTAATGGTAATTTGTTATGTGTCGCTCAGGCAGCACGATAAGGTAGAAGGTGCTAAGTTTATTCAGCGGATACAGGAAATGAATGAAGTGATAGAGTGCTATAATATATCTGGAGAGTTCGATTTTATGCTTAAAGTAGTTGCCGCCGATATGGACGATTATTACGATTTTCATGTAAATAAACTAAGCCAAGCTGAAAACATTGGTCATGTACAAAGTGTATTTGTAATGGGGATAATTAAACAAACGCATGTGGTAATCTGAAAGTTCTACAGTGAACAGTTAGCAGTTCTACAATTAGCAGTTAGCAGTTCTACAGTGAACAGTTAGCAGTAAACAGTTAGTAAATGTTATTCAGTTTAATAATTGCACGTTAATAGGATTCTATTACTGATAAATGCCAACCGATAATCACTGATAACTGATAACTGTCTACTGATAACTGTCTACTGATAACTGTTTACTGTTCACTGTAATGATTTTCTTTCCATTTATGTGAATCATCCTCAAAAATCTCTTTCCCCCAGATAGGTAATTCTTTTTTAATTAGTTCCACTACTTCTTCGCACGCATCAATTGCTTCTTTTCGGTGTATAGCTGAGGTAAAAACAAATAAACACATCTCTCCAGAAGCAACTACGCCCAAGCTGTGGTGAATGTGCATACAGGTAAGTGGGTACTTTGCAAAGATGCTTTCCCTTATTTCATGCATCTTTTCCAATGCCATCTCTTCGTAGGTAGTATAGTCTATTGCTACTATTTTTCTATCGTTAATAACATCGCTTCTCACTTGTCCAATAAAGATACTGTGCGCGCCAATACTTGTTTTAGTGCTATGCTTCTGAATACTATCGGCAATAAAAGAGCTGGCAATTGGCCCTTGTACAAATATGTTTTTAACCTTCTTTTCTTTCATCTAATCAATATTATATCTAATAATCCCACCCTTTAAATTATACACTTTATTCTTGCTATTTGATAGATACTTAGCTGCATCTACACTCCTGATACCTGCATGGCAAAACACCAAGATGTTCTTCTGACTAATACATTGTTCCTGATTTTTTAGCACACTCATTGGTATGTTTATATGCTCAAAAGAAGTAACAATCGGCTTCTCCCCTATTTCCCGCACATCAATAACAACAGTATCTTCCTCTTGCATCAGACTCAGAAAGTCTTTTATACCTACATCTTCAAAAGTGTGCTCTACTTCGCACGAAAAAGAATATTGTGTGGCTTTAAATTCCTCTTCATTAGCAGGAATTAATTTATTAGTTTCTTCTTTGGCAACAACTTCCATTTCGTAAGTTTGATTTGATAATGTATTGTAGATAAACAATTTATTTACCAATAAACTCCCAATACCCGTTATCCATTTAATGCATTCATTGGCCATCATGGCTCCAATTATACCAGGCAAAACACCGAGTACTCCTGCTTCACTACAGTTAGGCACTTCATCAGGTTCTGGTTGATGCGGAAACAAATCACGATAATTGGCAGATGCAACACCATTATCATTCTTTACATTAAACACTGCCACTTGCCCTTCAAACTGGTAGATGCTACCATAAATAAGCGGCTTTTGTAGCAGCACACATGCATCATTTATTAAGTATCGCGTAGCAAAATTGTCTGTCCCGTCAATTATTATATCATACTCCTTTATCAGTTCTAATGCATTGCTCTTATCAATTCTTACAGGGAATGCTTTTACAGTAATTGTCGGATTTAAGGCTAATAAAGCATCTACTGCCATTACCGCCTTGGATAAACCAACACTATTAGTAGTATATAGTACCTGTCGATGCAGATTAGAAAGTGAAACCTTATCATCATCTACAATACCAATATTTCCTACACCCGCCGCTGCCAGATATTGCAATACAGGACATCCTAAGCCACCAGCACCAACTACTAATACTTTCGACTGCAATAGTTTTTGCTGTGCCGCTTCGCTAAACTGCTTCAGTATAATTTGTCTGCTGTACCGTTCTTTATCGTCGCTATTTAGCTGCATTTTTCTTTTTTAACACATAGGAACATAGGGAATTAGGAAACATAGTTTTTCTTATCTATAAATATCCTCCTATGAATCTATGTTTCTATGCGTTGATTCTATCTTTTTAACACATAGAAACATAGGGAATTAGGAAACATAATTTTTCTTATCTATAAATATCCTCCCATGAATCTATGTTTCCATGCGTTGATTCTATCTTTTTAACACATCGAAACATAGGGAATTAGGAAACATAGTGTTTCTTATCTATAAATATCCTACTATGAATTTATGTTTCTATGCGTTGATTCTATCTTTTTAAAACATAGAAACATAGGAAGTTAGGAAACATAGAAAGCGATTTCTAGTTTGGCAAGTAACTATAAATCTCATTTACTACTGTTCTTTGACCTTCCCTAAAGATATTATCGCAACAGAAATTAATTAATATTCCCTTCGGTTTATCCATTAAACGCATGTAACTAAATAGCTGAGCTAAATACAAAGGATTTATCTTTTCGACAGCTTTAAGTTCTACAATAACAATATCCTCTACCAGAAGATCCAATTTCAACTCCGCATCAAGTAAAAGACCTTTATAATTAATCGGAACTATCATTTGCGATTTAACAACCATACCCTTAAGCTCCATTTCTCTAACCATACACTTTTCATAGACACTTTCCAATAATCCTGCTCCCAAAGCTTTATGTACTTCAATTGCACAACCTATTATTTTATAAGTTAATCTATCTACTTAAGTTTTTGTAATCATAACTTAGTATTAATCCGTAAAGGTCTATGAAATAGCACTAATTTATGTTATCAATGTTTTCTAATTATCTTATTCTTTCTAAAACAAAGGAACAATTGAAAATTAGAAAACAACTACAATTCACCATTGACCACGAAAAAACATCTAAATGATAACTCTCCAACTCTCCTCCTATGTTTCCTATCGCCCTATGTTCCTATGTGTTGAAAAAAAACAATTACTACTCTCCTCCTATGTTTACTATTTTCCTATGTTTCTATGTGTTGAAAAAACAATTACTACTCTCCACCTATGTTTCCCATTTTCCTATGTTTCTATGTGTCGAAAAAACAATTACTACTCTCCTCCTAAGTTTCCTATTTCCATATTGTTTCTATGTGTTGAAAAAAAAAACAATGATTACTCTCCTCCTATGTTTCCTATCTCCCTATGTTCCTATGTGTTGAAAAAGAAAACACTTACCCTCCCGAGAATGGCGGCAGCAACGCTATTGCCGATGTTTCGCCAATAGCAGTATTACCCGAAATTACCTTCTTATCAACTGCAACGGCGTATTTAATGTTTAGTAAAGCTGGATACTCTTCTACCAATCTTTGTTGTAGAGTATCAGTATCGTGAACATTCTCCAAAATAATTTTATCCGAAGAAAGTTCTGCTATTTGTCCGAAGGTGATGATGGTTATCTGCATTTATATATTCAAGAGTTTAATGGCCGCAAATAACAACACGATAGAAAGTACATTCTTCAATACCGTTTGTTTAAAACGATGTGCCCCAAAGTATGATCCCAATAAGCCTCCGCCAAAAGCAATAGCCACATACGATAGCATATCTACACTAAAATGTATTCCTTTAGTAAGCTGCCCCGCCAATCCGGCAACAGAGTTTACAAAGATGAAGGCAGCACTAATGGCAGCCGTTTGTTTCTGATCAGTCCATTTTAATAATAACAAAACTGGTGAAAGTATGATGCCGCCACCAATGCCAATCATGCCAGACAATAACCCTATTATAGCACCTATTAAAAGCGACAATGCCACATTCGATTTCTTTATTTCATCCACGCTAAAGTTGGGAAACAACAAGAACCTGATAGCGGGTATTAGCAACAATGCACCAAGCATCTTTTTATAAACAGCACCATCTACCATGACCAATCCACCCAAAAAGGCCATCGGTATAGAGGCAATGGCAAAGGGTGCAAACAGTTTCCATTTAAAATGATTGCCTCGGTAAAACTGTATAAACGAAGTGGCGGATACAAAAAGGTTAAGCAATAAAGCGGTTGGCTTCATTACGTTTGGGGCAATGCTAAATATGGCCATCAGTGCCAGATAGCCGCTTGCACCACCATGCCCTACCGATGAATACAGGAAGGCTACCAATAATAGTAAGCCATAAAACATATATAGTTCGTGGGTCATTGTGAGTTATAAATTATGAATTATGAGCGACATAATTCGTAATAGGTGTAAGCCGGTTATAAAAGAGGGTAAAAATAAGTAAAAAAGAATAATAGTTATTAGTTATTAGTGGTTAGTGGTTAGTGGTTAATTATTAATGGTTAGTGATTAGTTGTTAGTGATTAGTTGTTAGTGAGCAGTAAACAGTGACCAGTAAACAGTAAACTCATATTTCTACATCAATTCTAATAACTAATCACTAACAACTAATAACTACACTATCTTCTTCACCATCACCACAGCCACGGCAATGGTAACGCCATCTTCTTTAAAAAACTCTAGCGTAAAATCATCGTAGCCTATTAGTTTGGCAAGTATGGTAAGATCCTCAAAAAGAGAGGTATTAATTACAAATCTACCTTCCGCATCAGATTGTACCTTACGCCCCACGCCCACCAAGTGAAGTTGCACATTAAACAATGGGAGACCAGTTACACTATCTGTACAAATACCGGTAACGGTAGAGGCCGTACCCACACTTTGATAGCGCACACCCCACAAACGGGCCTGTTGTCGTCTGGCAGCTGGCGTACTCAAGCTATAATGCCCTACCACATCATCCCATACATGCTTGATAAGGTCTTTTATTTCGGGTGTTTGTTTTTCCAAATCAGCTTTGGCATTATTTAAAGCCGTAAGTGAATTACTAATGGCCTTGATTAATGGTTTTGCAATATTGTAAACAATGGTAAACTCGGCAATGGTAGGCTCGTCTATGGCAATGCCACCGGCAGCCCTACGCAATATATCTCCACTTAAAACCCTTGCGGCAGCAGCCAAAAGCAAATCGTCGGAACTCATTAAAGGCATTTGCTTGTTGGTAATACTCAATCCATAATAAACACGATCCGCAGCCGAAATGGTACCTCTTTTTATAAAAGTGTTCATTCTATCATAATAGCTGGTAATACTATCTTTAAGTAGTATGCGTTGTGGACGAGCATCTGCCACAGCATTATGATATATACCATTTTTAGCATCAATTAAATTTTTTGCAGCTTCAAAGGCCGCATAATCAATATCTAAACGAGTGGAGGTGGCGGCGGTAAGAATATTGTCGGCAGGTGCTGCCACGCCATCTTTCTTTTCTTTTGCCTTGGTCATAGCTTGTTGGTAGCCAATGCTGGATTGCGGGAACTTTTTTGTGTACTTAGCCATAAGAAATATTTTAAAAGGTAATGTAAAACGATTAATAATCTGTTTAACCAACCATCGCGATATCCCTTGTTGCGGCTACACTTTTGCTTAGTGGAGTGGTAACCTAATAAGAACGACAATTATAAATAACGAGCAAATATACCTAAACATTATTACTTAAACTATATTTTTTATTTTATTTCAAAATAAATTAATTTTTATTAAAAATAGTTTAAACACTCTCATTTTATTTTTCGATTTAATCTTCTCCATAATCTCTCCGTCATTTTGAATGTCTCATCTGGCGCGCCAGAAAAAAATGTGAAGGACGTGACCAATCACATCGAAAATCAAGATGGTTGTCACGCTGAGGCATTAATTAGTGTTCTCAAGTTTGTTGTAAATGACAATTCGCTTAGTTCTACTCCATAATCGTCGCGTCATTGCGAGGAACGAAGCAACCTTTTTTAGGATTAGTACGCTTAATCTTATTAAAAGGTTGCTTCGTGCCTCGCAATGACGGGGAGACCTGAGCGATTTTAAAAGATGTTTGAAATTCAATAGAGATAACTTAGCCTGTTTGCCCTTCGACAAGCTCAGGGTGACAATCATCGTGATATTCGAAATGAATTTTTTGTCATTTAAACAAACTTGAGAACACTAATTAATGCCTCAGGCTGACAGGCTGATTTTCGATGAGTCTATTCTTAAAGTCAAAGTACGTCCTTGTAACGAAAGGAGAAATCTAATCGAAGTAAGTAGGTAAAAATCATAATACAAAGCCTCCAATATTATTCCAATAGATTTCTCCTACCGTTACAATGACGTTCACCCTGTTCAAAACACCAGTTATCAAATAGCGGATAGTCATTAAAAAGTTTTAAAAAAGCAGAAAAAAAGTGTGCTGTACGAAAATTTAGCACACATTATTCGCGACAAAAGTGTGCTGTATAAAAATTTAGGGCATATTATTCGCGACAAAAACGTGCTGTACAAAAATTTAGCACACATTATTCGCGGTAAAAGTGTGCTGTACAAAAATTTAGGGCATATTATTCGCAAATAAAGTATACCAAATATGGCAATAAGTGAGATTTTTGGGGGAAACATAGCCCGCGTTTCAGTAATAAAGGTATCTGAATCAGGATTAGGGTGATTATTGGATTAGTAGGATTCATACGCCCAATACTGAATATCTTTTAATCAAATTTATCTTGATTTAAAAGAGAGTTTCTGGGTTTTGTAGCCGTAAGGCAATTTACTAGTTTCTCAAAATAGTTTAAGACAAAATGTTTTAATGAGTTGCTTATAATTTGCAATACAAATTCCCCTAGATTTGTATTGAAGCAACTTTAATAAAGCAATAACTATTTTTTTTTTTGTATGATTAGTAATGAGTTAAGAAAAAATACGCTACTTATAAAAAATTACAAGTGCGCTCAATTTAAACGTTGTAGGTAACCCGTGAGTGCTACTTAAAATTAATTATTTAAACAATAGAACTTCATAAGATGAAACAATTATTAACCTTAGTATTTGTAATTGGAATTGCAAGTAATTTATTCAGTCAAAACGTTTTAACCTTAAAAAGTGGTGAAAAGATGAGTGGAAAGGTTGATAGATTCAAAAACGACTCTCTCACATTTAAATTTAAAGGAAACTTAATGAAATTTTCATCAAAAGAAATTGAATCTATATATTTTGACGAAAATGCAATTCAAAAAGCAGGAATTAAACCTTTACCAACTGTAAGTGAACCCAATAAAGAACAAAAAGGTAAAATTTCTGGTGTTGTTACTTATTTTTTTAATGACAACTATAGGTATAAACCAGATATAGGTGCTACAGTTTCTATTATAAGTGTTGAAAAGATTCCAATTGTAAATTATAAAAATATTGAAAACTATATGTCATCAAAGAATAATGTACAAATGGATGACGAAACTGATGAAAAGGCTTATCAAGAGATAACTCAATTGAAATTCAGAGGTGGTGTTGATCGTATAACGCTTGGAGTTGATGGAAGTGGTAACTTTTCAACTGATGTTCCTTCTGGCGTGTATTATCTTTTGGTAGTTTCGACTGAAAGAACTAGACATACTAAGTGTGAGTTTGGCGGTAAATTCTATTGCTCTAAAGTAGAAGTTAATCCAAATCAAACTTCAAGTTTTAATATTAAGTTTGATATTGATTAAAAGTGTGTCAAAAAATCTTAAACCAGGATGAGTGTATTTACTTTTATTATTATTTATTGGGACAAAATTTTAATATTAACTGGTGTATTTGGTTATTTTGGAAAAAGATTCTTTGATTTAAAGTCAAAGAAGTTAGAAATCAATCACTCACTTTTTCAACAAAATAGGATTACAGCAGTATCTCTTTTCTTGATGGATTATTCTAGGACGGTACTAATGTGGCAACAAATAGCAGTATATAAAATACTTGCTAATGAATTAAGCGTTTCGGAGATTGACAATATTATTTGGACACCACTCAATGATTTGAAAAAATCAGTTCTTACTTTGAGAATATATTTTGATGGTGATATGCAAGAAAAACTTGAAAAAATATTGGATGGGTTTTTATCAATAAATGAATTTTTAAATAATGAGTATTCTTCTGCTGGTCTAAATTCGACAATAATCTCTAAGGCAAATGCATTTCACGCTAAAAAAGACAAGATACTTATTGAAAATGATGTTTTATTGACTTCATTTTGTGTGGGTATTAGGGATATTTTCAAATCATAGAGCATCAATGTTTAAATAACCACAAGTATTTTACCCAACTGGCCAATGAATACTTAACTAGCCCATGAACACCTAACCATTAAAGTAAACTCTGAAAATCGGGAAGCAAGTTCATGACTCCTGTCATGGACGGATTGGTTACTTGGCTTGCATCAAATGATTTAAAAATAACCTCTACCTTCTAATGAATATTATTCTTGTACCTTTGAAACATGCGACAACGAATTTACATTGACACATCTGTTTTTGGTGGATACTATGACATTGAATTTTCGGAGCATACCATTCCACTTTTTGAACGACTGCAACACAATGAGTTCACATTACTCTACTCAGCAGTCACCCAAGATGAACTTGAAAACGCACCTGAAAATGTAAAAGAATTAGTGATAGGCATTAATGTTGAAAATACAGAGTTTCTTGATACAACTGATGAGGCAATTGATTTGGCATCTGAATACATAGCTGAAAAGGTAGTTGGAAAAACTAGCTTTTCCGACTGTCTGCACATCGCAATTGCAACGATTAGCAGAGCAGACTTTTTAATAAGTTGGAACTTTAAGCATATTGTTAATGTGCAGCGGATAAGGGGCTATAATTCGATAAACATCAAAAATGGTTACAAACAATTAGAAATACGTTCACCAAGAGATTTTAGAAAATATGAAGACGATTGAAAAACAATTTGATGCTGTGAAGTTTATGAGACAGCAACGTGACAAAATGAGTGAAAAGTTGTCAACAATGACAAAGGCAGAAATTGTCGAGTACTTTAAAACAAGAAAAGCACAAACGAGTGTAAAGCCCGCGAATCAGGGAGTTACCAACTAGCGTATCAATACACAACAGGTAATGGACCCGACCCATCAGGTGTTATTAATTTTTCTACATTTACCGCAGTTAATGCGCTACGAATCTATCAATCTATAGTTAAATTGTTTTTATGAAAAGAACTTCTACCCTACTGCTGCTTGTACTATTGTATAGTGCCGTTTGTTCTGCGCAGGAACGCAAACTTGTGTCCATTTTGGGCGACTCTTACTCTACCTTTCAAGGATATGTGCAGCCCGATACCAACTATGTATGGTATTACAATACTCCGCAGCATAAAACAGATGTTACTACCGTTACCCAAACATGGTGGTATAAGTTTATACAGGACAATAATTATCAGCTAAGTGTAAACAACTCATTTTCGGGCGCTACCATCTGCAATACTGGCTACCGTAAAGCAGATTATTCAGACCGTTCTTTCCTTACGAGAATGAATCAGCTTGGGCAGCCCAATATCATATTTATATTCGGTGCTACCAACGATAGCTGGGCTGGTGCACCCATTGGCGACTATAAATACAGCGATTGGACGAAGGAAGATTTGTACCAATTTAGACCCGCAATGGCTAATTTGCTTGATAGTATGACCAACCACTACCGCAGTTCTCAAATATATTTTCTGCTGAATGATTCGCTGAAGGAGTCCATCAACGAGTCGGTACTAACTATTTGTAAACATTACCGCATAGATTGCATTTCGCTACATAATATTGAGAAAAAGGGTGGACATCCTTCTATCAAGGGTATGGAACAGATTAATGACCAAATAAAGGAGTTTTTAAAGCTGAAAGGAAGTAATAACTTTCGTATTGATTACCGAAAAAGCAATAAAACCGATGCTGTTGGCTACTTGATTGGGGAGCGTAAAGAAGATTACGATGCCACAGATAATACTTTATTTATACTCAATCCACTGCTATTGCATAATTGCTAACTTAAGCCCACAAAGGATTGTGATAGGCCAAAACAAAATAGAAAAGTATTTAGTAGAAAATAAGTGAAGGAACATTTTAAAGCATTAACCGGATTGAGGGCTGTGGCGGCAATAATGGTTTTCCTATACCACAACAGAAAGTATTGGCGCGGTTGGTTGCCTAACTTCATCATACAAAACTTGAATGAATTTCATGTAGGTGTTACCCTTTTCTTTGTATTGAGTGGCTTTCTTATTGCTTACACTTATCAGGACAATCCCTGTAAATTGCGTAAGGAATATGCAAAATATCTCTTGGTACGATTGATACGCATATTTCCTGTTTACCTACTTATTCTTACCATCAGTTATTACGACAATGGCTTCCCCGCTACCAATATCGCTTTTTACAACTTCACCTTATTAAAAGGATTCTCGGATAAATACAATCTGGAAAGTCTGCCACAATCATGGTCGCTCACGGTAGAACTAACGTTTTACCTATTTGCCCCGCTCATTTATTTCTTCCTCAAGCGGCATTACAACCAAGCCATTGCATTTCTATTAGCGTTGCTAAGTATTTCTTTATTAGTAGGATATGGATGGTATTATGCCAATGGAAACCCAGAAAGATGGTTTTACAACTGGCTATTTATATTTGATTGCAGCTTCTTTGGGCGTTGCTTCGAGTTTTTTAGTGGGATGCTATTGGCGCATCTATTGCTTAATAATAAATCAATAAATAAATTATACTACTTCAAACATTATACACTTTTAAGTGCAGTCTTCATAATGATAACTATTTACGGTATCAGTCTTTTTGAAGTAGATACTTTCGATCAAGGTACACAACATATTGGTGGATTAGTACTACGCAACCTTTTATTACCCGTATTCTTCTCTACATTAATCTATGGATTGATAAAAGAAGATACATTCTTTAAGAAGATACTCTCTACCCAGGTTGCCATACTGATGGGCAATGCTTCGTACCTATTTTATCTTGTACACATTGGCTATGTAAACAGAAAGTTATACAACTATCAATGGCTTGGAGATAGAAACTTTATCTTTTTATGGCTGATATCCGTTGCAGGTTATCTACTAATCGAAAAGCCATTATACCACTATCTCAAAAGATGGATTCAGCGTATGTAGATAGTTTATTAACTCACCTTACGCATATTTATCAACACGATAGCAAATCCTTTTCATTCAACACATAGGAACATTAGACACATAGAAAAATAAGGTAAGAAGCGTTGCACTTTAAGGTCACATAGGATGGGTGTATAAAAAGTGAAACTTTTTTTCCTATGTTTCCTTTTCTTTTTTCTTTTCTACCCAGCAGACTATGTTCCTAATGTTCCTATGTGTTGAATAAAAATGCGTAACATCAGTTATTAATAGGTAGAGCTTGAGTGTAATGATGTTACATTTGATACGCAAATACTAATAAGGGTATCTTTGGCTTTGCGATAAAGCATAATGAGTTATATGAAAAAAGCATTCTTCCTCATCTTACAAGCTATTACAATGAATGTATTTGCACAATTGGCGCCAGTTGGTTCGGGTGTTTTTCATTGGAACAACTTACCTGTTAAAACCGAAACACTCAGGCAGATGCGCCGTTTTGTAGAAGGAACAACAGCCGAGTTTAGTTACTTCGAGATACATGCCACTACCCAAGAAAAAGGTGCAATACCTAAACCACCCCATACGCAGAGTGATATAGAGGAACTGATAATTATAAAGGAGGGCACCATGAAATGCATCATTGGCAAAAATACCTCCCATTTAAGTGCAGGAAGTGTGTTACTAATACCTCCACACCAATCACAAGCATTTGAGAATATTGGTGATGGCCCGCTTTCTTATTACGTTTTGATGTTCAAGGCAAAGAGACCGATGAATATGGAAAGAAGTGATTCTGCTGGAGGTTCTTTATTACTGAATATAGATTCATTGCAATGGATCCCCACTGCAAAAGGTGGCGGTATGAAATACTTTAATCGCCCTACAGCCATGTGTAGCAATATGGAAATGCACGTAACTGGCCTGAACAATAAAGGTCCTAGCCATACACCACATACACATATAGATACCGAAATAATTTTGGTTACAGAGGGAGAAATGCAACTCACTATTGATGGAAAAGACTTTAATGGTACTGCCGGTGACGTCTTTATTGTAGAAAGCAATAAACTACACGGCGTAAGTAATACTGCCGAAAACCCTTGTAAGTATTTTGCTTTTAAATGGAGGTAAGAGATAGGAAGTGAAATTTTCCTTAGTTCATATACACCATATCTTACCTACTATTTATTTTATCTTTGCAAACACGCTTTTATAAACAGTATATAACACCCGAACTATATTTTGGCAGTAAATTGCAGCCCGAATAAGTAGTAGATTAGCCAATTAGATAAGATTATGAGAGTTGCGTTGTTTATCCCCTGTTATGTAGATCAGTTTTACCCTAATGTAGCTATTGCCACATTAGAATTGTTAGAAAAACACGGTTGTAAAGTTACATATCCACTTAAACAAACCTGTTGCGGTCAGCCGATGGCAAACAGTGGTTACGAGCATGAGGCTGAAGGCTGTAGCCAGTTATTTGCAGAGAACTTTGCAGGCTACGATTACATAGTTTGTCCTTCCGGTAGCTGTACCTTACACATTAAACATCACCTTCATACAGAAAAGAATGCTCCCGAGGAAGCGCATATACGCAAGACGGTGTATGAACTTTGTGAGTTTATGGTAGATGTGTTGAAGGTGGACGACATTAAAGCAAGCTTTCCACACAAAGTAGGTATGCACCAAAGCTGTCATGGTCAGCGAGGTTTGCATTTAAGCCAAATGTCTGAATTGAATGCTGAACCTTTTTCTAAGCCCGGTAGTTTATTAGCGATGGTAAAAGATGTAGAACTAATAAAGCTAGACAGAATAGATGAATGTTGTGGCTTTGGTGGTACATTCTGCGTGGCAGAAGAAGCTGTTAGTGCCAAGATGGGTAAGGATAGAGTGGCAGACCATGTACGCCATGAAGCAGAATACATTACCGGTGCCGATATGAGTTGCCTTATGCACATGGAAGGCATCCTGAAAAGACAGAATAGCAAGACGAAAATTATTCATATTGCAGAAATACTAAATGGAATTGATAATTGATAATTTACAATTGATAGGTTGAAAGATACTTATCAACGGTGGAAAAGTCAATTATAAATTGAAAATTATCAATTAAAAAAACATGCATAGTAAAGTTACCAATCACGCAGATGCAGCAATACAATTTAACCTTGATGAACCAAGGGTAGACTGGCATGATAAAACTCTTTGGTTTATCAGAGAGAAAAGAGACTTGGCAAGTCATGCATTACCAGAATGGGAACAATTGAGGGAATATGCTTCTCAGATAAAGAATAATGTATTGAGCAATCTAAGCCAATACTTACAAGAATTTGAAAAGAATGCAATAGCTAATGGGGTCATTGTTCATTGGGCGGCAGATGCGGCAGAACATAACCAAATTGTGCATGAAATATTGAAGAAGCACAAGGTGGACCGCATGGTGAAAAGCAAAAGCATGCTTACCGAAGAGTGCGGCCTGAATGAACACTTAGAACATAATGGCATTGAAGTAATTGATACCGATCTTGGTGAACGTATTGTACAATTGGCCAAAGAACCACCAAGTCATATTGTATTGCCTTGTATTCATTGGAAGAAAGAAGAAATAGGAGAACTATTTCACGAGCATTTAGGTACCGACAAAGGCGCTTCTGATCCTAAATACCTTACTGCTGCAGCAAGAGAACACTTAAGGGAAACGTTTCTTACCAGACGTGTAGCTTTGACAGGTGTAAACTTCGCAGTTGCCGAAACAGGTGAATTTGTAGTGAGTACCAATGAAGGAAATGCAGATATGGGTGCACACTTAGCCGACGTTCACATAGCTTGTATGGGTATTGAAAAGATTATCCCTAAACAACAGCACCTTAGTGTCTTTCTTCGTTTGTTGGCAAGAAGTGCAACTGGTCAACCGATAACTACCTACTCAAGTCATTTCAAAAAGCCACAACCTCACCAAGAAATGCATTTGGTATTGGTAGATAATGGCAGAAGCGTGCAATTAGGCAAAGAAGACTTTAGAAATTCTTTGAAGTGCATCCGTTGTGCTGCTTGTATGAATACTTGTCCTGTTTATAGAAGAAGCGGTGGACACAGTTACCACAATGCTGTTGCAGGACCAATAGGAAGTATCCTCACGCCGAACTTTGATATGCGTGTAAATAAGGATTTACCATTTGCATCTACCCTTTGTGGTAGTTGTAGTAATGTTTGTCCCGTAAAGATTGATATACATGATCAACTATACAAATGGCGTCAGGTATTGATGAAAGAAGGATTAGGCCCTACTACCAAGAATGCAAGTATGAAGATGATGGGATGGGTATTATCTAAACCTGCTTTATATGACATATCTGGTAAAGCTGCAAGATGGGTGTTAAAGAACACACCATTTGTGGTTAGCAATGGCATGAATCCATGGTTTAAACAAAGGGAAATGCCTGCTCCTCCAAAAGAATCGTTTAAAGAGTGGTATAAGAAGAATAGGAAAAATTGATAATTGACAATTAGTCATTTAAAATATAAAATACAGAATTTAAAACAATACGAAGTGAGCAGCAGAGAGAATATATTGAAGGTAGTATTGAAGAATCAGCCAGAAGAAAGGGCTTTACCAGTTATAGACATACCAGTTACCACATCGCATGAAGAATGGGTAGAGGCTTTAAAGAAAAGATTAGAAATTCTTCATGTGGATGTTCGTGAAGTGGCGGATTACGCTGCCCTAAAAGATTTATTAAAGCAAGAAGCAATTCCACAGGATAGAACTGTTACTACAATTTCTGAATTAAGCGATGTTTCAACCTTGATAGAGGCGGTAAAAGAAGATGCACACAGCCTAGAAGATGTTGATCTAGCCATTATACCCGCACATTTTGGTGTGGCAGAGAATGGAGCGATGTGGGTTACTGAAAGCTTGGTAAAATACAGAGTGCTACCGTTCATTACACAGCAATTAGCCATCGTTGTAAACAGAAAAGACATTGTTTACAACATGCACCAAGCCTACCAAAGAATAGCAGGAACCAATTATGACTTTGGGGTGTTTATTGCCGGCCCTTCCAAGACTGCCGATATCGAGCAGTCGTTGGTATTAGGCGCTCATGGCCCAAAAGGGATGACATTATATTTGTTAGGTTAAATTATTCTGCAACTAGCTTACTTGTACTTCTATAAATGTAGGTATTACAGATGTGTCTGCGAGCAAATCTTGCTACAGAAGGCGCAGTACATAAGTTTTTGTATGCAGACTTTGGCACACCATGATATTCATAAGTTGCTCCATCAGAGAACTCGATAGTTAACATCTCAATTTTATCCTTATACTGAAAATCATCAATAGAAGCATTGTTGATAGTTTCATTGTATTGAGCAAGGTTTGCTTCTCTTGTTTCTGGAGCAATACTTACCAAGAAATGATAGGCGTCTATTATCTTCTTACTCTTTTCTTCTGCAGCTTTCTTTTCGTCTTCGTTATCTTGGAATTTATCTGGGTGAAAATCTTTCATCATGTTTCTATAAACTGACTTTAATTCTCTTAAATCTAATTCTTTTTCTACACCCAATAACTTTTTACTTCTTTCTATTTTACTCATAAGGCGGTGAAGATAAGGGAATGACTATAAACAATAAAAAAGCCCGCACTAAAAAGTACGGGCTTAACCATTTATTAATTTATAAAGTAACTATTACCAGAAGAATGAGTATAAGGCAACCAGTACACCTACAATAATCAAAGCACCAACAGCAAAGCCATTTGTTGTTTTGAACATTTTGGTATCAACTTCTAGACCATGAGCGCTTACGCCATTCCTATTATCGAAAGAACTGATAAGGTACATCATAATCATACAGATTACGAAAACAAAGCCCATTCTGTCTAAGAAAGGTATTTCATAAACGCCATTGTTTAGTGTAGCAAAACCTAGAGGTTCTAAGAAACCTAAACCAACAAAGTGTGGTAAGAACTTAAATAACACAGATAATAAGAAACCGCCGATAGTAGCAAACAAAGCTGCATTAGAAGTAGCCTTTTTCCAGAAGAACCCAAGAATAAACATGGCAAATATACCTGGACTTACGAAACCAGTGTATTCCTGAATGAACTCAAATCCACCTTTTTTGTCAATACCTAACAAAGGAGAGATGATACAACCAATAATCATGGCAATCAACACCGTAAGTTTACCAGTTACAACTAATTCGCTTTCAGTGGCAGCAGGCTTTATCTTCTTTTGATAGATATCTAGTGTAAAAATGGTTGCAATACTGTTTGCTTTACCAGCTAAAGAGGCAACAATTGCAGCAGTAAGAGCTGCTACCGAAAGACCTTTAAAGCCTACAGGTAATAGATTCAACAAAGTAGGATATGCTTTATCACCAACAACTTCTCCTGTTGCATCCATCAACTCATGGTTAGTGAAATAACCTTTTTGGTTCAACACATAAGCAGCAATACCTGGCAATACCACAATAACAGGCATCAATAACTTCAAAAATGCTGCGAAAAGGATACCGCCACGTGCAGTTTTTAAATCCGCACCCAAAGCACGTTGCGTTATGTATTGGTTACAACCCCAATAGTTCAAGTTTACAATCCACATACCACCCATCAAAACCGTTAAACCAGGTAAGCTTGGAAAGTTGGCATTATCTTTCTTAAATATCATGTGAAAGTGATCAGAAGAATGTTCCATCATCAATTTAAAACCATTCACTACACCTGCACTGCCATATTGTTGAGCTACTAAGTCAAGGGCTAAGTAAGTTGTTACCAATCCTCCAAGTATCAAAAAGAACACTTGAATAACATCAGTAAATCCAATAACCTTCATACCACCCAAGGTAATTACTATGGCAAATATTGCCAAAGCGTACATACATACGTAAAGGTTTAGACCAGAGATACTGCTAATAGCCAATGCACCCAAGTAAAGTATTGAAGTAAGGTTTACTATTACATATAATAACAACCAAAACACAGCCATAATCATCGCAACCGTACTGTTATAACGGGTACTTAGAAACTGAGGCATGGTGTATATCTTGTTTTTAAGGTATACTGGTATAAAAAATATGGCAACAATCATCAATGTGGCGGCTGCCATCCACTCGTAAGTAGAAATTGCTAAACCCATTTTGAATCCGTTACCACTCATGCCTATAAATTGTTCAGCAGAGATGTTTGATGCGATTAGAGATGCCCCAATTGCCCACCATGTAAGTGAACCTTCGGCTAAGAAGTAGTCGTGTGAAGCACTTGTTGCTTCTTTTTTCTTACGATTGTAAACCCAATAGCCATAAGATGCAACAACTATGAAGTAAACTAAAAAAACAATGTAAT